>JAISOO010000111.1 GCA_031275595.1 Spirochaetaceae bacterium
CAGTTTAAAAATTTAAAAATGAAAAGACGCCTCAAGAATATGTTGGGGGTCCTGGCGGCTGGAAAAACAGCGGCTCCCCCGGAGGGTCCCCCTCAGTTTTTCCACTGCCACCCCACGCCACATTTTCCGGGCGTCTTTTCATCCCTAAAAAAATGAGATTTGTTGCTAAAAAAGGGTGAAATATGGGAAAAAATGGTCAAATTGTTGCCGGTAGCGCGGTACCGCTACCATAATGGAACAACACAATTTGACCATTTTTAGTTGGTTGACTCCTTGTCTAATAAGCCCTAATATCATAGTATTATATAGTGCCTGTCCATAACGCAGACAGATTATGGACCGACTACCTTGAAATATCGTAAGGGGAGGATAAATCCGATGGAATGGCGCGCGAGCCATATTCTGGTTAAAGATAAAGTATTGGCGGACGATCTGTTAAAACGGATTAAACAGGGCGCCCAGTTTGAGTCCCTAGCGCGGGAATTTTCGACCTGCCCTTCAAAATCTTCCGGGGGGGATCTGGGGTGGTTTGGTCCCGGTAAAATGGTGGCCCCCTTCGAAGCGGCGGTTAAACGGCTTTCCCCCGGATCCGTTGGTGATGTGGTGCAGACCCAATTTGGCTATCATGTTATCAAATGTACCGGCAGGAAAGAATAGCGCCAATTCTAAACCCCTGGTTTTTGTATTGTTATGAAAAAAGTGGGTAAGTTCCAAATTAAGCCGGCCCCCTGTTTAACTTATTTGGTAAGCAAAATGTATCTTTCAAAATCATGGCGCTACCGGACAACAGGATTTTTGAAACAGCCTCAGGTAAATGTCCGGCATTATTGGTGTTAAAGGTGTTCCTGCCTGTAAAACCCAAAAAGGAATCCCATGGCGATCAGGAAAAATGAGTATCAGTCAATTATTCGCCTTGATCATGAATTAAATCAAATTCAGGATTTGGATCTCCTTTTGGAGCGTATTTTATTGGAAGCCCGCCGGGTAGTTCACGCGGATGCGGGTTCAATTTATGTCAAAGAATGGGTACATGAGGAAGGCAGGCATGTTGAAAAACTCGTTATTAAATATGCCCATAATGATACCCTGCAGAAAAAATTACCCCCGGGAAACAAACTTATTTATTCAGTATTTTCCCTGAACATTGACAAACAGACCATTTCCGGCTATTGCGGCGCGACTCAGGCATTAGTTAATGTTCCGGATGTCTATCACATCCCCCATACTGCTCCCTATTTCTTCAACCCTTCCTATGATCTTATCGCCGACTATAAAACCATTTCGACCCTGGCAATCCCCCTCAAGACCGCCGAGGGTCGTCTTATGGGGGTAATCCAGATGATCAATGCCAAGGATAAGGCGGGAAATGTCATTCCCTTTTCCAAGGATGATGAATTTCTTATTACCCATTTTGCGGTCAATGCTACGGTGGTGTTACAGCGGGCCTATATGACCAGGACCATGATCCTCAGGGTGATTAAGATGTCGGAACTGCGGGATCCTAAAGAAACCGGTACCCATGTAAACCGGGTAGCCGGTTACGCGGTGGAGATATACGATAAATGGGCGGCCCGCCAGCATATTTCAGAAACCGAGCGGGAACGTTTTCGGGATACCCTGAGGATGGCCGCCATGCTCCATGATGTAGGAAAAGTGGCTATTTCGGATGTCATCTTAAAAAAACCCGCCCGGTTCGTTCCTGAGGAATACCTTATCATACAGCATCATACCCTATACGGGGCGGCCCTGTTCGACGATCCCCAGTCCGAACTGGATATGGTGGCCCGGGATATTGCCCTTACCCATCATGAAAATTGGGACGGGACCGGATATCCCGGCTGGATCGATCCGGTCACGGAACAACCGATTAAAACCGATGCCGATGGGAAACCCCTGGGGCGAAAAGGGGAAGAGATACCCCTTCCCGGCCGGATCGTTGCCATCGCGGACGTATATGACGCCCTCTGCTCCAAACGAATTTACAAGGAACCCTGGCCCGAGGAGCAGGTTTTAGAAGAGATCCGGCGCTTATCGGGATCAAAATTTGATCCCTTCCTGGTTGAGTGTTTTTTCGAGAGTCTGCATAACATCAAGCAGATCCAGGCGCTCTTCCCTGAGCAAGAGAAGCTTCCCTGATAAGCCGGGACAGGATCCGGTCGAAACTGTCGGCAAAGGTCTTGAGTTCCCGTTTTCCGTAGGATCCGCCCCGGCCGCTGCCAAGGCCGTATTCCGCCATGCCTACCATAAAATCCTTGAGGGACAGACATTCCCCGATGTTTTCCCTGTCAAAGATCCTCCCCCGGTCATCTATGACGGTAATGGCCGCCTCCACGAGCCGGGCTGCCAGGGCAATATCCCGGGTGATGGCCAGATCCCCCGGTTCCGCCAGGGAGATGATCCGGCGGTCCGCAGAATCATCTTCAGGGGGACAGAGCGCCATCACCCCCCGGTCTCCGCCTATGCCCGGAATCAGCCGATTCGCGGCAAATACGGCCCGGATACCGGTTCGTGTGGACGCGCGCAGGATCGTTTCCCGAACCGGGACCGGGCAGGAATCGGCGTCTACCAGGATCTTCACCGAAGGCAGGCTTCCGCCTGGGGGGGCATGGCGCCCACCCCGGCAGCGTAGAGGGTATAGGTTCCCGCAAGGGAGAGTCCTTTTGCGGCAATTCCCGCGGGGATAAAAACGCTTTCCCCCTTTTCCAGAGGCCATTTTTTCCCCTGGGTTTTTTCCCCTATAACAGCTTTTCCTCCGGTAGCTATAAAGATAAAAGGCCCTTCCCCGAAAAAATCCGTCTCTTGTCCCCGGCCCTCTCGGAAGGAAAGGGAAAATTCACTGCAGGGAACGGGATAGTTGAAAAAAGCGGCCTGGGGATCCGGAGGTTTTAATATTTCCGGGCAAAAGGGCGAAAAATTGAGGATATGTATCAATTCGTCAATATCCACGTGCTTGGGGGTGAGGCCTCCCCGAAGCACATTATCCGAATTGGCCATAAGTTCCACCCCAAAACCATGGACATAGGCGTGCAGGATCCCCGCGGGAAGATAGATCGCCTCTCCGGGGTTAAGGTGGATACAGTTAAGGTAGAGGGGGGCGATAAGCGCCGGGTCTCCGGGATAAAGCTCCGCAAAGGAGGCGGAAAGACGCCATTCCCCTTTGAATTCCGGGTGGGCTTTTTCCAAAACCGGCCGTTGAAGGATCACCCCGGTTAATTCTTCGGTAACTTCCCGGGGGAAGTTAAAAAGAAGGCGGATAAAATACTTGAGCCCTCCGGGTTTATCCAGGGCGGAGTGCAGTTTATCCAGGGCAGTTCCCAGGGAGCTTTGCGGCGGACAAAATTCTCCCAGGGCTTCAAGACGGCGCCGGATCTCGCCGGGAACGCGAAACCCGCACATGGCCTCAAAAGAACTTAAAGCGCAAAGAACCTCCGGTTTATGGTTAGCATCTTTGTAGTTTCGCTCGGGAGCGTTCAGGGCCAGTCCTTTCCGGTTTTCCCGGTCCCACCCTTCTTTTGCCTGTTCCAGGCTGGGATGGGCTTGAATGGAAAGGGGCTTGGCCGCGGCCAGGAGTTTGTACAAAAAGGGGAGGGTACCGAAGGTCCGGTTTACCCCTTCCCCCAGGTAATAAACGGGATCCCGGCTTATCAAGGCGGAGAGTAACAGATCCTCCCCTTGCAGCGATACCCGGGAAGGACCTTCAGGGTGTACTCCCATCCATAATTCAGCCCACGGTTCCCCCTGGGGGTTCGTATGGCCTAATAAACCGGGGATCCATTCAGGAGAACCCCAGCCATAGGGTTTTATCTGGTTTTTCAGTTTAAAAATCTGAAACATACCACAATTTTACCCGGGCTTTACCAAAGGGACAAGCGGGAAGAAGGGTTTGTCCGGCGGCTATGGTTATCCTTTATCTTCCAGGACCTTATCCACCCGGACAATCATATCTAAGAGGAGTTTCTCCGCTTCCCGGGAATCGCTCTGGTCCAGCTCATTTTTTTGTTTTTTTTGCAGTTCGTCACAAAGCAAAAAGCCGGTGATAATGGCTATTTTAAGAGGATCCTCAAGACCGATTTTTTTTTGGGTGTTTTCCACAGCGGAACGAAAATAAGCTAAAAGATTTTCAAGGTAAACGGAGTCTTCGTTTGCGGAAATTGAAAAAGATGTCCCCAGTATATCAATACGGAGGTCACTTTGCGGCATAGGAACCCCTAAAAAATATCCAACTCCGCGGTATTGGGAGGAGGGGCGTCAGCGGTTTCTCCTGCCCCTGGTTCTGAGCTGTCCGCCTCCGGCTCAAACAAGCCCTTGTCGGGCTCAGCCGCCGTTAAAAAAGGCTCATCATCCGGTGGTTCCGAAAGATACCCGTCATCGGGAGAATTATCTTTCAAAGTCATTTCACCGCTTTCCGGCTCCGCCGGAGCCTTTAAATCCCGGCCGGAATCATCGCTTTTACCGGTTTCCGTTTTCTCAGGCGGTATTCCCCCCCCGTTTGAGGTGGGGAAAAGACTCTTCTCTACGGCATCCTCAAACTGGTTGAGCCGATTGAGGGCGGAAATAATTCCTTCCTCAATACGGCTCTGATCTTCTTTGAAACGCTGAATTAACACCTCAAGCTCATCAACCCGCCGCTGATAGGTATCCAATTTTTCCTTCAGAAGTGTATTTTCACCGGTTACCTGGCTGACAAAGTCGAGGGCCTTGGCAACCTTAGTTTCCAACAATTTGACCTGCTCAAGGGTTACCATGGATTATGCCCCCAATGCTGTTTTTGCCTGGGCTACCACCGCTTTAAAAGCGCCTGAATCTTCCACCGCCAGAGCCGCCAGGGTTTTCCGGTTTATGGTTACCCCCGCTTTATTAAGGCCGTCCACCAACCGGGAATAGGAGAGTCCCTCCGCCCGGCAGGCCGCGTTTATCCGGATAATCCAAAGCCGACGGAAATCACCTTTCCGGTCTTTCCGATCCCGGTAGGCATAGAAAAGGGCTTTAGCAACCGCGTCTTTGGCAGTTTTATAATTGGAATGCCGCCGGCCCCAATACCCTTTTGCCAGTTTAAGTATCTTTTTCCGATGGTTCTTTCTTTTAGAACCGTCTACCGCTCTTGACATAACAAAACACTCCTATCCGTAGGGTAATAATTTCTTTTTGATCACCGGCACAGTGTCGCCGGACAAGATACCGGCATGGCGGAGATTCCGTTTCCGCTTACTTGATTTTTTGGTAAGAATGTGGCGAAGGTTTTGCTTTTTGTATTTTACCTTGCCTGTTCCCGTAAAGGAATAGCGCTTCGCGGCGCTTTTTTTTGTCTTCATTTTCGGCATATGCCACCCTCTATTTCTTAGACTTGGGACTTAAAACCATGGACATGAACCGGCCTTCCATGGCCGGGGCCTTATCCATGACATAATCCCCCTCAAGACGTTGTAAAACATCCTTAAGAACATCCAATCCCAGTTCGGTATGGGCGAGTTCCCGCCCGCGAAAACGAACCGTTACTTTAACCTTATTGCCATCGGCAAGAAATTCCCGGACATGCTTTGATTTAAAATCCATATCATGTTCGTCGATCTTGGGCTGCATACGGATTTCTTTCAGCTTCAAAAGCTTTTGTTTCTTTTTTGAATCCCGGATTTTCTTTTCATTTTCGAATTTGAATTTGCCATAATCCAAAATTTTGACCACCGGCGGAACCGCCTGAGGGGCTACTTCCACGAGGTCAAGACCCTGTTCCCTGGCTATTTCGAGCGCTTCGGTGGTGGGCAGAATCCCCTGGGGGCCTCCCTCGTCCCGAATAAGGCGAACCTCCCGCACCCGAATCTGTTCATTAATTCGTAAATCCTTATCTGCCAACTGGCCTCCTCATAAATTTCCGGCACAAAGGGGATATATACCGGCAATTTTACCCAGTATAACAAAAATAAAGCGGAATGTCCAGTCATTTTGAGTCCTCTTGTCAACGGTGCGCGGTGCCAGTAATATCCTCTTTCAGCCGGCGGTGTGAAGGGCCGATTGGAAGGCGGGGTTCCATGCCCAGGCACGTTCGCTTGTCAGCTTGCCTCGGTTAAATATATGTGTCTATCCCTGGGTTTGGAACAGTTTCCATTGACAAAAACATTTTTTGGGGATATATCGATACTTTATGCGGACCTTTGTTGCCCTGGAGCTTCCCCCTGAATTTACCGCATCCCTTCATCAAATACAGGCAAGATTACGGGAGCGTTACCCCGGTCTCCGTTGGAGCAGGGAAGAAAATCACCACATAACCCTGGCTTTTCTTGGTGAATTGGATGAAAAAGGGATAGTCCTTCTAAAAGAGGCCGTAGAGGAATCCCTGCAAAATACGGCCGTTTTTTCCATAAGTGCGGGAAAGATCATCACCCTTCCTCCGGGGGGTGCCCTGCGGGTTCTCGCCCTGGATATTGAGAGGGGAAAAAACAATATACGAAGTTTAGCCGCCTGTTTTGAAAAAAAACTCGCCGCCCTGGGGGAACAAGCAGCTTATTCCTTTAGGAAACCGGATCCCCGGCCCTACACCCCTCATATAACCTTGGCCCGAAACAGCCGGGCGGCTGTAACCCTATCCGGGGATGAGCGGAATTGGTCTATCCATGCCCAGGGGCTGATTCAGGGTGTTACGGTATTTAAGTCGGACCTGTACCGGGAGGGCCCCCGTTATACCGCCCTGGCCGTATTTCCCCTCAGAACTTCCGAAAGGACCCTCTTGCCGCCTCCCGGCTGATATTTAAAACAGCCGCCTTATTTCATGGGGGCCGTTGGCCGCTTTTCCCAAAGTCAGTCTCAAAACCAACCGGGTTATGAAGCTTGCCCAGCCCCTATGGTTTTATTTACATTTATAGTAGAGTTGTTCGGAAACTGAAGCTTCCGAACCATAACCGCGAGCCTTTCCCAAAACCCGGCTGGTTTCGGGAAAGGCTTTGGAAAAAACGGCCAAAAGCCCGTTTTTTCCTCTAAATCTAAGGTTGCTTTCCCAAAAGCTGAAGTTTTGGGAAAGCCTCCCGCTTAAAAACGATAAAACGCGGAGTATTTTGTTTCAAAACCAGCCGAATCCTGAAACCGGCTGAAATGGGAAAATTAATCATGGTAGAACAATTAAAACAGGTGGTTTGTGAAGCTAACTTGCTGCTTCCCCGCTATGGGTTGGTTACCTTTACCTGGGGTAATGTTTCCGGTATTGACCGCGGCCAGGGGCTGGTGGTGATAAAACCTTCGGGGGTTGAGTACGATAGACTGAGCCCTGATGACATGGTGGTTCTTGATCTGGAGGGCAGGAAACTTGAGGGGGCGCTGGCCCCTTCCTCCGATACCGATACCCACCTGGAGTTATATCGGGCCTTTCCGAATACCGGCGGGGTGGTACATACCCATAGCCGTTGGGCGACCATCTTTGCCCAGGCCGGAACCGGGGTGCCCCCTTATGGTACAACCCACGGGGATTATTTCTATGGGGAGATCCCCTGTACCAGGCGGATGACGGCGGCGGAGATCCGGGGCAAATATGAGCGGGAAACGGGCAGGGTTATCGTGGAAACCTTTAAAGACAGGGACTATGATGCTATTCCCGCCGTATTGGTCCATAGCCATGGTCCTTTCTCTTGGGGGAAGGATCCCATGGAAGCGGTCCATAACGCCGTGGTTTTGGAAGAAGTAGCTATGATGGCGTGGCATACCCGCCTGTTGACGCCCGGGCTCCAGCCAATGCAGGGGGAATTGTTGGATAAACATTACCTCCGGAAACACGGCGCCGGGGCCTATTACGGTCAGCGGGAGCGGTCGTGATTGGATGCGGGGGGCCGTACTCCGTCAAAGCTCCGATTCCCGGGGGAGCGTACTATAAATTCTATCCAACCACGATACCGGCACGCAAGCTTGCCCCGGGGTGTCTTCATGGGCGCTTTCCCCGCGCAAGGCAAGCCGCAGCGGGCTTGACCGCTTTTTCCGAAGCCGGTTCCCTATGCTAAAGCATTTCCTCCGGGGGGCGTATATTCATATTCATGGTGATATTCCCGACACCGGTTCGGGATCGTATGGTATATACCGGCTCAGGACCGACGGGCATTTTCAACGGACCGCTGTTTGCCCGCTGGTACTGTTGGTCCGGTGAAGTAAGCCGTATATTTCCGCTCCCGGTCAGGGCGTCGAAATGAAAGGAGAGGGCCTCGGGCAGGGATAGGGCTATGGCTCCGATTCCGGTCTCGAATGAAAGATCCCCGGTTACATATTCCATCCCCATGGTTATCCATCCCAAGGAGGTCCGGAAATTCCCTGCGCCCCGGGCGGATTGAACCAGGATGGAACCGCTGATGGCGTCAAGACTCATATTGCCTTCCGCATGATCTATCCTGATGTTTCCCTTGGACGACTTTATGTATATGTTTTTAGCCGAAACCCGTCCCAGGGTTATGGAACCGCTGGAAAGCTCAACCGCCAAATTTTTTAACCTGAGCTCCGTTTCGGAAGTGAGGGTGCCTGTCTTAATAAAGATACTGCAATTTTGCCGGTAGGACCGGGGAAGGTAGAGCTCAATTTTAGTATTTGTCTGATTTGGGGATGTTCTTTGGCCCTCTATGATAGAAAGAACGGAACCCTCAAGGAAGACATTCCCAAAACCTTCAGGCGCATTCGCGTTTGTATACTCTTTTAATACCAACGCATCGGTATCACTTTCCAGCAGGGTAAGGTGAGCCGTGGTATACGAAATAATGAGGGACGTAACCCCTCGTGTTTCGAAGGATTTGCTATGGTTTTCAGGAGTATCTTCCGAAGAAAAACTCTGAACCGCCATACCCAGGGTCATAAGTATCGCCATCACTTTAATATTCGGCCGGGTTTTAAAAACCATAGATTTTATATCTCCTTTTCGCTATAGTATACTCTAATAAGGCTTTATCCCGCAACCTCATGGGGAAATCTTGCGGTATTCTTTTTTGCCCTATTAAGGAGGAACGATTCGTGACGATCGATTTTTCTAAATCCGCGCTTCTGGCAATTGATATCCAAAACGATTTTTGTCCGGCCTATATTTCAAGGGATGGAAAAAAACGGCCTGCCGGAGCCTTGGCGGTAAACCGGGGGGATGGGGTTATTGGCCCCCTCAACCGGGCGGCGGAAAAATTTGCCGGAAAAAAAGGAGAAATTATCGCCACCCAGGATTGGCATCCCCCCGGGCATGTTTCTTTTGCCGCATCCCATCCGGAAAGGCACATTAACGACCGTATCACCCTGCCGGTTTCGGAAGAGGCGGTAAGACGGTATCAGCAGCGGTTCCCCGGCCTGGATTATCCTATTCATCGGGAAATATCCCAGATCCTGTGGCCGGTTCATTGTGTACAGGACAGTGAAGGCGCCGAATTTCATGATGAATTGCGGAGGGATCTTTTTACCCTGGTCCTCCGTAAGGGAACCCGGGAAGATCTGGATTCCTATTCCGCTTTTTTTGAAAATGACCGGTGTACGCCGACGGAACTTCATGATTACCTCCGGACCCGTTCCGTCAAAACCATTTTGATAGGGGGGCTCGCCACGGATTATTGTGTGTTTTATAGTGTGATGGATGGAATTCGCCTGGGTTATAGGGTTATGGTATTGGAGGATGCGGTGGCGGGGGTGGGTTTTCCCCCGGGCTCGGTAGAGGAGGCCGTCAAAACCATGAAAGAAAAGGGGGCGATTTTTATCGCATCCTGGGATATAGCATGAACCATATTTCAGCGTTATTTGCGGATTTTTATTCCCTTACCATGGCCCAGGGTTACTGGAAGAAGGGCCTCAATGCTCAGGTGGTATTTGAGATGTTTTTCCGCCGCCAGCCCTTTTCCGGGGGATTTTCCGTATTCGCCGGGCTGGAGACTTTGTTGGAGGTCCTCGAAACTTTTTCCTATTCCCCCGAAGATATAGCCTATCTGGAGGGCCTCGGCATTTTTGAAAAGGACTTTCTCGATTACCTCTCGGATTTTCAGTTTACCGGATCCCTGTGGGCCATGGATGAAGGAACCGTGGTATTCCCCCAGGAACCCCTCGTCAGGATCCGGGGGGAGCTTATCCAATGCCAAATAATAGAAGGGCTGGTTCTCAATATCATTAATTTTCAGAGCCTCATCGCCACCAAAACCGCCCGGATCTGGCTTGCCTCCGGTAAAGGTTCCCTCATGGAATTCGGCCTCCGCCGGGCCCAGGGGTACGACGGGGCCATGTCGGCTTCCCGGGCGGCCTTTATCGGCGGCGCCGTGGGTACCTCCAACATCCTGGCGGGCAAGGAATTCGGGATCCCCGTTTTGGGAACCATGGCCCATTCCTGGGTTATGGCCCACAACAACGAAGAGGAGGCGTTTGCGGCCTATGCGGAGATGTACCCGGACCGGACCATTTTTCTTATCGACACCTACGATACCTTGAAAAGCGGAGTGTTAAACGCGATAAAGGTGGGGAAACGCCTTGCCGCCCGGGGGAAAAATTTCGGGGTCCGCCTTGATTCCGGGGATATCCACTACCTCTCCGTGGAAGTCCGGAAGCTTTTTGATGCCGCCGGTCTTACCAACGCGACCATCGCGGTTTCCAATGATCTGGACGAAACCATCATCCAAACCCTCACCGACGCGGGGGCTCCCATTGACTCCTGGGGGGTGGGAACCAATATGGTGACCGGGGGTAATGAGGCGGCCTTTACCGGGGTATATAAACTCGCCGCCCGGGATGACGGAAAGGGCGGCCTGGTACCGGTTATGAAATTCTCCGACAATCCCGAAAAAAACACCACCCCCGGGGTAAAACAAGTCTGGCGGATAAAGGACATCCGGGGAATGACCGTGGCGGATGTCCTCAGCAGGGAGGATGATCCCGCCGGTCCTGAAATCATAGCGCCGGGGAACCGCTATGTCTTTTGGCACCCTTCGGCGGATTACCGTCATTTTTATCATACCGTGGAGGGTTCTGTGGAGCCCCTCCTCACGTTACGGTTTGCCCGGAGGGAATTGACGGCGGTTTCCCCCTCCCTGAGGGAAATTCAAAAGAAGGTTCAGGCAGACCTGGAAACCTTTGATACGAGCTACAAACGGTTCCTCAATCCCCATATTTACAAGGTTTCTATGACCCCAAAGCTGCGGACCCTCAAATTGGACCTTATCAGGAATTACCTGGGGGATCTCTAGCAGCCTGTTGCGCTTGTGAATTTTTGCGCCACCAGTGACGCAAAAATCCCGGTTATCGGGGCTACCTTGGGAGTTTGCGGGGGTTTACGCGCGAAGCGCAACAAACTCTAGGCGGAGTCCGTTTTTCCCCTTAAATTAAAGGCTGCCGGGGGATGTCCGGGAAGTTGGCTGCTTCCCGGGCATATATAGTCCGGCGCAACTGTTCCCCGTCCGGTGCGGGAAGGTTTCTCCGAAACCTTCGTAAACGCCGTATTAAAAAAGCTGTCCGGACACGTTTTCGTGCCCGGGCAGCCCCACGCCGCTGCGGTTTTCAAACATAAAAAACCGTGACGGCTTTTAGAGGAGGCTTTCCCAAAACTTCAGTTTTTGGGAAAGCAACTTTAGATTTATTGGGAAAAGCGGGCTTTAGACCGCTTTT
>JAISOO010000173.1 GCA_031275595.1 Spirochaetaceae bacterium
GAAAGCGCCTCCGCCTACGGGGAGGACACCCTTAAGGGGGTGCTGCCGGATCTTATCAAGGGATGGGTCGCCAAGGGCGATTCCCTGGATCTGATCCTTCCCGAGGGGGACCTCCAGAAGCTTCGATCTTTTTTTACCGAAAAACTCGCCTCCGAATTGAAAAAGGGGGTGGAGCTGAAATCGAACCGGAACCTTGGGGCGGGATTCCGTATCGCCAGCAAGGACGGCGCCGCCTATTACGATTTTTCCGCCGAATCGGTGGCGGAGCTGCTGTCGGCTTACCTCAATCCCCGGCTGGCGGATACCTTGAAAGACGCGGTTAAAGGAATTTAGGGTCGTGGGTTACTATTATTTAGCCGCCCAGCTTCCCTATCTCGTATACGGCCAGGCGGCGCCGATGAGTTCCCGGGCGTACCGGGAGCTGTGCCGGACCCTGCTCGGTCCCGGCGACAGGGCCCTGCTGGACTGCTGTTCCCTGGACCCGGATCCCGGCGCCGCGTTTCCCAGCTATGGGGAACCGCCCCGTCCCGGCGATTCCGGTTTTATCGATCGCTGGCGGAACTGGGAGCGGGTGCTGCGGCTCAATCTGGCCCGTTACCGGGCCCAGCGGATCAAGCGGGAAGGGGGAGCGCCGGTGGATCCCCCGGAACATCCGGCAGACGCCGCGGCGGCCGCCAAGGCCGCGGCGGCCATGGACTCCCCCCTGGAGGCGGAGTTGTATTTGGACAAGGCCCGGTGGGATGCCATTGAGGCTTTTCAGGGTCTTTCCGGCTTTAGCCGTAATATGGTTTTTGCCTATCTGCTCAAGCTGCTCCTCATGGAACGGCGGGCCTTATTCAAAACCGAAGAAGGTTTTTCGGAATACAAGGGGCTGTATGCCGCCATTATGGAACGTGCCTCCGGCGCATCCGGAACGGGAACGGCCTCAACTAGCATTGAATCGGGAGAACCGAAATGATTGGAACAAAGGGTACAGTGGTAGCCGTTAACGGCAATATGGTGAGCGTCCGTTTTGACGGGGCGGTTTCCATGAACGAAGTCGGTTATGTCAAGGTTGCGGATAAACGGCTGAAGAGCGAGGTTATCCGCATCCGGGGGGACATAAGCCAGCTCCAGGTCTTTGAGATCACCAAGGGTATTACCGTGGGGGATCAGGTGGAGTACACGGGGGACATGCTGGCGGTGGAGCTTGGCCCCGGCCTTTTGGGCCAGGTTTTTGACGGCCTGCAGAATCCCCTGCCCAAGCTTGCCGAGGAGGCGGGGTACTTCCTGGAACGGGGGGTATACCTGGAAGCGCTTCCCCGGGACAGGCGCTGGGAATTTACCCCCCTGGCAAAGGCCGGGGATAAGGTGGAACGGGGCGATACCCTGGGGACGGTGCCGGAGGGTTCCTTTACCCATAGAATCATGGTTCCCTTTAACTGTTATGGAATGTATACCGTGGCCTCGGTCAAGGGCCCCGGCGCCTATACGATAGCGGAGACCGTGGCCGAATTAACGGATGAAAAGGGAAATACCCTGCCGGTAACCATGTCCTTCAACTGGCCCGTCAAGCGTCCCATCGACTGTTTTGAGGAACGGCTCAAACCCGAAGACCCCATGGTAACCCGGGTCCGGCTTATCGATACCTTCTTCCCCGTGGCCCGGGGGGGAACCTACTGTATCCCCGGCCCCTTCGGGGCGGGCAAGACCGTGCTCCAGCAGATCACCAGCCGCCACGCCGATGTGGACATCGTGATCCTCGCGGCCTGCGGGGAACGGGCCGGGGAGGTGGTGGAAACCCTCAAGGAGTTCCCCGAATTATTGGATCCCCGGACCGGCCGCTCCCTGATGGAACGGACCGTGATCATCTGTAATACCTCCTCCATGCCGGTGGCGGCCCGGGAAGCCTCGGTGTATACCGCGGTTACCCTGGCGGAATATTACCGGCAGATGGGCCTCAACATCCTCCTCCTGGCGGACTCCACCAGCCGCTGGGCACAGGCCATGCGGGAAATGTCGGGCCGCCTGGAGGAGATCCCCGGGGAAGAGGCATTCCCGGCGTACTTGGAATCCACCATCGCCAGTTTTTACGAGCGGGCCGGTTTGGTCCGTCTCCGGGACGGTTCCCTGGGATCGGTTACCATCGGCGGTACGGTCAGTCCCGCCGGGGGGAATTTTGAGGAGCCCGTAACCCAGGCGACCCTCAAAGTCGTCGGCGCCTTCCATGGGCTTTCCCGGGAGCGTTCCGATGCCCGCAAGTATCCCGCCATCCATCCCCTGGATTCCTGGTCAAAATACAAGGGGATCATCGACGGGGACAAGGTGGACTATGCCCACAGCTTTATGGCCCGGGGCAGCGAGGTGGAACAGATGATGAAAGTCGTAGGGGAGGAGGGACCCAGCCTGGACGACTATGTGGTTTACCTCAAGGGGGATTTCCTGGATTCGGTATATTTCCAGCAAAACTCCTTTGACGCGGTGGACTCCTCGGTGAGCCCCGAACGGCAGAAGCATATCTTCGCCATTATCCTCAACATTTTGGCCTCGAAATTTTCTTTTAGCGATAAAAACGAAGCCCGCAGCTGGTTTAACCGGCTCCGGCAGCGTTTTCTGGATTATAACGGTTCCGAATGGAAAAGCGAGGGGTTCATTGCGCAGCAAAAAGAGATTGAGGCCGCGGTTAGTGAACGTTCCCGGGGTTTGGAAAAGGCCGGTGAAAAAGTCCTGGCGTAGCGATGGGGGCTTATACGGAGCGATAGGCGAGGCGGTTTCAAAATTCAGGTTTTTTGAAGCCGTTTGGGGAAAAGCGGCCTAAGGTCTGTTTTTCCCTTTAAATCCAAGGGGGTTGGTGCAAAATCATGGTCCTGCCGGACCGGATGATTTTGAAACAGCCCCAGGTAGGGCGGAAAATGAAGAAAGTATATAGCAAGATAGAATCTATCACGGGGAGCGTCATTACGGTCCGGGCCGAAGATATCCGTTATGGGGATTTGGCGGAGGTGGATACCGTGTTCGGAACTTCCCTGGCGGAGGTAAACCGGCTTGAAAACGATCTGGTCTCCCTCCAGGTGTTTGCCGGCGGCCGGGGTATTTCCACCGGGGATACGGTCCGTTTTTTGGGCCATCCGATGGAAGTATCCTTTTCGGAAAACCTCATGGGCCGGGTTTTTTCCGGTTCCGGCAGTCCCCGGGATAAGGGGCCTGCCCTCCAGGAAAACCTTATCCCCATCGGGGGCCCGTCGGTTAACCCCGCCCAGCGGATCATCCCCCGCCGGATGATCCGGACGGGGATCCCCATGATCGACCTTTTTAACACCCTGGTGGTTTCCCAGAAGCTGCCGATTTTCTCTGTTTCCGGGGAACCCTACAACGAGCTTTTGGCCCGGATCGCCATGCAGGCCGAGGTAGACGTGATCATCCTGGGGGGCATGGGGCTTAAATACGACGATTACCTCTTTTTCAAGGATACCCTGGAAGAAGGGGGCGCCCTCTCCCGGACGGTGATGTTTGTCCATACCGCATCGGATCCCATCGTGGAATGTCTGATGATCCCCGATATGTCCCTGGCGGTGGCGGAGCAGTTCGCCCTCCAGGGCAAGGATGTCCTGGTCCTCCTCACGGATATGACCAACTTTGCCGACGCCATGAAGGAGATATCAATTATTCAGGAGCAGGTCCCTTCCAACCGGGGCTACCCCGGGGACCTCTACAGCCAACTTGCCAGCCGTTATGAAAAGGCCGTCGACTTCGACACCGCGGGATCCATCACGATCCTGGGGGTTACCACCATGCCCGGGGATGACGTGACCCATCCGGTGCCGGATAATACGGGGTATATCACCGAAGGTCAATATTATCTTAAAAACGGCAGGATCGAACCCTTCGGTTCCCTTTCCCGGCTTAAACAGCAGGTTAACGGGAAAACCAGGGCGGATCACCGGGCTCTTATGGACGGGATGATCAAACTCTATTCGGCTTATAAGGATACCCTGGAAAAGCGGGCCATGGGTTTTATCATGTCCGCCTGGGATACCAAACTCCTCAAATACGGGGAGCAATTTGAACGGCAGATGATGGACCTTTCGGTCAATATACCCCTGGAACGGGCGCTGGATTTGGGCTGGGAGATACTGGCGGATTGTTTCAGTCCTGAGGAAACGGGACTGCGGACGGAACTGATCGATAAGTTCTGGCCCAAAAAAAGTTAGGAATGAGGAGCGGGAGTTAAGAGCGGGAAGTTAGGCCTTGGGAGTGAGGTGTTTGAGGATGTGATGGGTGACCGGTTTTCCATATACTCCTCTTTCCTTATTCTCCATATAATGAGGCTTTCCCAAAACTTCAGTTTTTGGGAAAGCAACCTTAGATTTATGGGGAAAAGCGGGCTTTAAGACCGCTTTTTCAAGAGCATTTCCTAAAACCAACCGGGTTTTGGGAAATGC
>JAISOO010000092.1 GCA_031275595.1 Spirochaetaceae bacterium
ATCTGGAGAAAAGCGCCCAGCGTTTAGCGGTGGATCATCCGGAATGGATCCCCTGGAGTATGAACACGGAGCAAAAAATCTGGGAACTCCTGCCGGTTTTCGTGAAAGAAGAAAAATGCAAAATGATAACCAATGCCAAGGAAACCCAAATTTTTCTTCCCGCCTTTTACATAAACGTCATCCGGCAGGCCTATACGGCCGGAGAGGCCGGGGAACTGCCCTTTCCCGATGAAAAAACCCTCAAACTGAATATCGCTTCGGATCAGATGAAGGTCCTTTATATTGAACATGACCTGGCCCCCTACCTGGATCACCCCCAGGACACGATTTTACCCATCATTAAATTTACGTTTCCCCGGGACCTGCCGGGCATGATAATTCTCTCGGAGCTGATCCCCCGGAGGCTGTCGGAAATGACCATGCTCAAGGTCCAGAAGTACCTGTGGATCCAGGGCAACAAGGAACATATCCAGAGCAAAATGATATCCCGGTTCCAGGGGCGGGAAGATTATTTACGGGATATGATCAACTATATGATGACCCAGCCCATGAATTGTCTTTACAGCATAGAATCCGGGGGGGAGCTTACCTTCCTTTTCTTCTCCTTTTTCTGTAATCTGATTAAAGGCGAAGTGCTCCAGAAAAACGAGCTAACCGCCCGGGATATCGCGATCCTGCAGGCGATATATATCCTGGAAATTCTGAACAATTATTACACCAATAAGGTGGTCAGGACCAAGGCCCGGGAAACCGCTTTGAAAAACCTGGGGCTCTGTTTTGACAAGCCTCCCTATTTGTATAATCTGTCCGCCGTTATGAAATTCAGCGACACCAAGGGGATCCCCCTTTTAGGACAGTATTCCCAGGAAGATCTGGAAACCTATATTAAGACAAAAATCACCGAACATGGGGAAAACGAACTGCCGGAATTACTGGTGGTCCATGATCTGTCCGGGGAACAGTTTTTTATAAAAAAGACGGTCATCCTGCTCCTCTGCTCCCGGCTGCTTACCGAAACCCGGCCCACGGTAAAAAAATTGATTTCGGAGCGCTGGCTCAAACTGCTCAAGGACTATGATCGGGAACCCGCAATGGATAACGATGACGATTTTGAAAGATTATTAAACCAGCTGACCAAAAAAACCAACCCCATACTGCTCGTGCTTCTACGGGACAATAAGTTGGCTTTGACCTACCACGAACTGGAAGAAAATACCAATCTCTCGGAAGCCTCAAAACTTTTTGAAAACGGAAGACTGCTCCCCCTTTCGGCACTGCTGATGCTTGACCGAAAGGCGCTCCTGTCCGATGCCCGGATGTTGCTGCCCTTCTGGTATTCTATCCCCATCCTGATCCATATTATAATGTTCTTTAAAAACCTGGGCAAATCGAAAGCAGCCCAAAAATCGCAGGATGATGGGGAAACCCCGGAATCAGAATCTTACCTGGACGGTAACAATAACCTGCCGGCCATCCTTAAGGAGCTTGCGGAGGAATATATTCCCCGGGGAAAAACCATGGCCGAAGCCCTGGGGGATCAGGAATCCCGGTGGAATACCCGGCTTAATCCCCAGGCAAGAAAAAATCTGGTGGCGGATGTTAATTCCTATATCTTTGATAAGATGCGGCAGCTGATGCGGCTTTCCAAAAAGCCAAAAATCACCCGGAATTTTCTTGAAGAAACCGCGGCGGCCTTTGTCTCGGAATCCTCGACGCTGCAGCAGCTGGGGGATTACGACGCGCTCATCACCTACATTAAGCTTTATATCATAAATTTGCTGCAAAATAGAAAAATTTAAGCCCCGTATTGAAGCGCCATGTATATCGGATCCATATAAGAGGTATCATGGACATTCTTCGGCTGCTTAAGGATCCGTTGGATTTAGGCCCCAGGGAATCCATGACCGGCGCGGTACAAAGCGCCGGATCAACCATTTAGCGGGAGGCGTTTATGAATAACCTCAACTCCATCCTGATTGAAGGCAACCTGGTTCGGGATCCCCTTCTCCGTTCCACCGCCAAGGGGACCCCCCTTTGTACCTTCAGTCTCGCTTCAAATCGTTTCTTTAAACAAGATTCGGTATTGGAAAAAGAAGTAGGGTTTTTTGACGTGGAAACCTGGTCAAAATTAGCGGAAAGCTGCTATAACCTGGGTCACAAAGGCAGAGGGGTACGGGTTGTGGGCAGGTTAAAACAGGATCGCTGGATCGGAACCGATGGAAAACCCAGATCCAAGGTTACCATCGTGGCGGAGCACGTGGAGTTCCGCCCTGACTTTAAGAAAGAGGAGGAATCCGTATCCGGAAACACCGTGGCGCGTGAAGCTTTTTCAGAAATGCCGGTCGAGGAGGAACAAATATTAGAACCGGTAAGTTTCTAATGGCGGCTGTTCCAAAATTTTAGCTTTTGGAACGGCTTTTTGCCTCTGGAGAAAATTGCATAAGCCGTCAATGCGTAACTTATAAGAGAAAGCTTTCCCAAAACTTCAGTTTTTGGGAAAGCAACCTTAGATTTATGGGAAAAAGCGGGCTTTAGACCGCTTTTTCAAGAGCATTTCCTAAAACTAACCGGGTTTTGGGAAATGCTCAGAGATGAGCAATTTTCTCCCTAAGCCTGTTCCAAAACCGGCCTGGTTTTGGAACAGGCTCAACGGTTTAAGCTTTTCCCAAAACCAGGCCGGTTTTGGGAAAAGTCCTATTTTAACGATAAAATTCAATCCAGCGGGATAGGGACCGGGCGGTCTTAAAGGGCTCATCTTTGAAACCGGCTCCACCGGTAAGGGGTTTATTATGAAGGATTATCATCCTGTTTTTAACGTATTGTTTGAACGGTATACAGCGCTGGCCCCCTGCGCCGCCGACATAGTGCTTGCCGGGGAACTCCTGGAAAAGGGGATTCGGGAAGGGAAAAAAATTCTCCTCTGCGGTAACGGGGGCAGCGCGGCGGACGCGGATCATATCACCGGCGAATTGGTAAAGTCCTTTTGCCGGCCGCGGCCCGTTGAGGCGGCGCTGGGGGAGAAGCTCCGGGCCTTGGACCGTGAAAAAGGCGAAACCCTGGCCCGGTCATTACAGGGGGGTATTCCGGCTATTAATTTAACCGGTCATACCGCCCTGTCCACCGCTTTCGGAAACGACGTGGATCCCTACCAGGTATTCGCCCAGCAGACCCTGGTGTACGGCGCCGAAGGGGACATCCTTTGGGGGATCTCCACCTCGGGCAATGCCAAAAATGTTTATTACGCCGCCCTGGTTGCCCAGGCCAAGGATATGCGGGTTCTGGGTATGACCGGAAAAGACGGCGGCCTCTTGAAACAACGCTGCGATGTCTGTATCAAAGTTCCAAAAACAAAAACCTATGAGGTGCAGGAATTACACCTCCCCGTATACCACGCCCTCTGCCTTTACCTGGAAGCATGTTTCTGGTAAGTACCAGGGGAGCCAGGCCCGGCAACGCGCTCGTCCGTGGGGGTATAAAACCCGTCTTTCCAGTTAAAACGGCAGGTATTGGGCAGGGGAAGGGCGTTCCTGACCGCGGCCATAATGTCCTTGTAGTCCTTTTTCTTTAAGACAGGGCCTGAAAAATCCAGGATAAAGCGACTAAACCCCGCGGTTTTAAGAAAGGGGGTTTTATCGCCGATATAAAAGGGTTTTTCCGGAATAACCAGGGAACCGCTGTTGTTATTGATAAGCCGGAACTGTTCCCCCCGGCTGTCCTGAAATTTACTCAAACGATACACCTCCCCCAGGTTAGCCCGGATCCGGAACAGGGCCGGATAGGCAAAGAGGGTGATAAAGACCCCGGCTCTGCGGCCGGCTTCAACGGTACGCTCCAGATTCTGACGGTTGTTTTCCAGGGGAGAGACCACAAAGTCCGTACCGAGGGAGGCAACAAAAGCAAGCGCCCAGCGGTTAAAGGTATAAAGGTAAGGCCCGGCAATAAGGGAAGCGGCTTTGCCCCGAAAATAAGAAAAATGCCCCGGATTATTGACCACAAACTGGCAATACCCCCGCTCCATGAGCAGCGGAATCTCTGCTTCCAAGGCTTTTTCCCGGGCCTGGGGAAAATAAGGATCCAGGGCCAGGATGATTTCTCCGGGGCTAAAGGGCAGGGAGGGCTTTTCGCCCAAAAGAAAATCCGCAATCCGGCAGTTGTAGGTCAAGAGCACCCGTACCGGCCGGACCGCCTGGAGGACATACAGGGCTTCAATTTCCGAAACCGCCCCGTAGAACCCCTCGGGGAAGGCCCGGGTTTCATTTTTTTTCAGCCCCGGCAGGGTTATATCCGGGGCTTTTTCCCGGCCCGGTAAACGGCGGAAACCCTCCGTGCTTTGAGGTATCACCGGGGGATACCGTTTGGACATACCCTTGGTTTGGATAAGATAAACCGAATCCCCGGTTTCAAAGCCCTCGGGAATGGAGACCCAGCGGTTTTTTCCCTCATCCTCAACAAAATGTATCCTTTGGGACCGGCGTTCCGAATCATCCGCCCGGTGCAGCCGGATCGAATCCCCGAGGCCCAGCGCCGGGACCCCGCCGGGGATCAGGCCCCGGCGCTCCCCGCCGCTCCCCCGGGTCTTGAGGATAGTCCCCAGGGGTATGCCGGTTCCCCCGTCCTGATCCGCCTTGAGCCACGAAACCCTTCGATCCCCTTCCGCGGCGGTCCCCCTGCCGGTATAGACCCCGTCAAAATAAAAGGCCGTTTTGGTCCGGGCAAAATCATTGCGAAGGATGGCAAGCCCTTCGGCTGTCACCTTTTCAGGATGAGCCCCCAGGCCGTCCAGTACCCGCCGGTAGGCGGCTACCACGGTTCCCACATATTCGGCGCTTTTCATCCTCCCCTCTATCTTGAAGGAATTCACCCCGGCTTCTATCAAATCAGGAACCCGCTCCAAAAGCTGTAGGTCCGCAGGGCTAAAATAGTAGCCCTGCCCCTCCCCGTCCTGGTAAATTCGGCGGCAGGCCTGGGTACACATACCCCGGTTGGCGGATTTTCCCCCCAGGAAACTTGAAAAAAGACACAACCCCGAAACGCTTACACAGAGGGCTCCATGGACAAAGACCTCCAGTTCCAGGTTGGTTTTTCCCCGGATATCCCGGATCTCCCCCAGGCTGAGTTCCCGGGCCAGAACCACCCGGGAAACCCCGTGTTTGGAAAGGGCATTACCCCCCCGGGCAGAGGCGATATTCATCTGGGTAGAGGCATGGAGTTTAAGGGAAGGAAAATTATCCCTGGCCATCCGGAGGATCCCAAAATCCTGTACGATAATGCCGTCAGGCCCCAGGCCGGAGAGGTAGTTAAGGAGCTGATACACCCGGTCGGCTTCCCGCTGCTCAAAAACGGTATTTACCGTTACATAGAGCTTCCGTCCCATCCGGTGCAGGGTCCGAAGGGCCCCCTCAAACTGGGAATAGGCAAAGTTGGCGCTCCGCATCCGGGCATTAAAACTTTTCAGGCCCAGGTAAACCCCGTCCGCCCCCTCCCCGACGGCGGCCGCCAACGCCTCCGGAGAACCCGCCGGGGCCAACAATTCAACCTTTCCCATATACCAGCCCCAAGGCTCGTTCAAACAAAAACATCCTGCCGTTACTATAAAGCCAATAGGGATTCGGCACAAGCGGCGGGCGCGGCCGGCGCGTAAGCCGCGGCTGATATTTCCGCCTGACTATCACACCTCCCCGAGTACCAGTTGCAGGATATTCAAAGCCTTTTCGATCTCGTTATCGCTGATAATGTAGGGGGGAAGGAAACGCAAAGTATGGGTCCCCGCGGAAAGGATCAGGAGCCCCTGGGCCAGGGAAGCCTCCAGCACCGGCCAGGCTTCAACGGTGATATCCACGCCGATCATCAGGCCCCGGCCCCGGATCTCCCGGATCTTCGGATGATCCCAGGACCGGAGGAGCTCCTGAATCTTTTCTCCTTTCCTGCGGATCTCCCGCAAAAATTGAGGCTTTTGCACCGTATCAAGCACCACGAGGCCCGCGGCGGCGGCCAGGGGATTTCCTCCAAAAGTGGAGCCGTGATCCCCGGACTCAAAGACATCCGCCGTTTTTTTACCCCCCAGCACCGCCCCCACGGGAACTCCCCCGGAAAGACCCTTGGCCAGGGTTACCACGTCGGGCTTGACTCCGTAGGCCTCGCAGGCCAGGAAGGTTCCGGTCCGCCCCACCCCGCACTGGATCTCGTCACACATGAGGAGTATATCCCGGTCCGCGCAAAACCGGGCGGCGGCCGTAATATAGGCCTCTTCCTGGGGGATGATACCGCTTTCACCCTGGACAGGCTCCATGAGGAACCCCGCCACGGAGGAAGGGTCCAGGGCCTGATCCAGAGCCTCTATATCCCCGGGGGGCACAAAAAGGAAACCCTCGGTAAAGGGGCCGAAGTATTGATGAAACTTTTCCTGCCCCGTGGCGGCAAGGGTGGTAATGGTCCTGCCGTGGAAACTCCCCTTGAGGGTAACGATCCGGTGCCGTCCGGGCCCGTATTTTTTAAGGGAATATTTTCGGGCTATTTTGCAGGCCCCTTCATTGGCCTCCGCCCCGGAATTAGCCAAAAAGACCTTCCGCATCCCCACCGGGGCGCAGGCGGCCGCCAGTTTTTCCGCAAAGGCCAGGGACACATCGCTCTGGTAGTAATTACTCACATGGTTGATTTTCGCCGCCTGCTTCGAAATAGCCTTGACCAAGGCCGGGTAACCGTGACCCAAACAGTTCACCGCGATACCGGCGGTAAAATCCAGGTAATGCTTTCCGTTGACATCCGAAAGCCAGGCCCCCTCTCCTTTGACAAAGGTTACGGGCAGCCGGTGATAGGTATTCATAAATACATCCGTCATTGTTTTCTCCTCATGTAATCATAGTTCCAATCCCCTCATCGGTAAATAACTCAATAAGCAGGGCATGGAGCAGGCGTCCGTCGATGATATGGGCTTTTTTGACTCCCCCTTCCAGGGCGAGTCCGCAGCATGCCGCCTTAGGGATCATCCCCTTATTTATCACCCCCTCCCGGACAAGGTCCTCCAATTCCGTCTTGGTAAGGACCTTAATTAACGAATCCGGGTCCTCCACATTCCGGAGTATCCCCTGTACGTCGGTCATCAGGATGAGTTTTTCCGCCTTCAGCGCCGCGGCGATCTTGGCGGCGGCGGTATCGGCGTTCACATTGAGGACACTCCCCGTGTCTTCCCCGATGCCTAAGGCCACCGAGGAGATCACCGGGATGGCCCCGGAATCCAGGATGACCTTTAACACCGAAGTTTCCACGGCCTCAACCTCCCCCACCAGGCCCAGATCCTCCTCCGTAATCCGCCTGGCCTGGAGCAGGGCCCCGTCGATGCCGCAAAGACCCAGGGCCTTGCCCCCGGCCCGTTGGATCAGGGAAGTGATATCCTTATTCACCTTACCGCAGAGAACCATCTGCACGATCTCCATGGTCTCCTCGTCGGTGTAACGCAGCCCCCGAACAAACCGGCTTTCCTTGCCTACGGCGGAAAGCATCGCCCCGATTTCCGGACCGCCTCCGTGGACCAGCACCACCCGGATACCCACACAGGCCATGAGGATCACATCCTGAATCACCGCCGCCTTGAGGGAATCGTTGATCATGGCGTTTCCCCCGTACTTAACCACCATGGTTTTACCCTGGTATTGTTGTATATAGGGGAGCGCATGGATCAGCACCTCCGCCCGGCCGTTATTAGAAATCGCCATATCCTTCATTTTATTTCCTTAATTTAATCAAACCTATCGCAAAACAACGCCTTACCGGTTCCTGGGAGCCTGTCGTACTGGCGGAATTTTTGCATGGTCATGCAAAAATTCCCGATTGTCGGGGCTCCGGGAACCTTCGGCTCGAATGCGATTTGTAAATCTAAGGTTGCGCCGAAGCGCAACAAACCCCTAGGAACGATAATCGCCGTTTATCCTGACATAGTCATAGGTAAGGTCGCATCCCCAGGCTACGGCCTCCCCCGGGCCGAGGTTAAGGGGATCAGGCAGAGGAATTTCCCCGGTCCCCGCCGGGTTTTTCCCCGCCAGGTCCACCAGGATCCATATTTCATCTTCCAAAAGAATTCCCTTAGCCTCGTCCTCGGAAAAGGGAACCGCCGCCCCCTCCCGGCATACCAAAAGGGAACCCCGGCGGCTCGCGAAACGGACATCCACGGCGGCCGGATCAAAGGGGACCCCGGCGTAACCGAGGGCGCAGAGCACCCGGCCCCAGTTGGCGTCGGCGCCGAAACAGGCGGCTTTCACCAGATTTGAGGCGGCCACGGATTTTGCCAGAGCCTCCGCAATCTCCTCATCCGCCGCTCCCCGGACCGCCACGTTGAGCAGTTTGCCGGCCCCCTCCCCATCCCGGGCCATAGCCCGGGTAAGGTGTACGCAGAGGAATTCCAGGGCTTTTTGAAAGGCTTCGAATTCATCCCCCCCGGTATTAATCGGCGGATTCCCCGCTTCACCGTTGGCCATAATCAGGACCATATCATTGGTGGAGGTGTCCCCGTCCACGGTAAGCCGGTTAAAAGAACGTCTAACCCCATGCAGGAGGGCCCGGTCAAGGAAGGGCGCGGATATGGCGGCATCGGTGGTGATAAAACAGAGCATGGTGGCCATATTGGGATGGATCATCCCCGAACCCTTGACCATACCCCCCAGCCGGACCGGAATACCCCGGATTGCTGTCTCCAGGGAAATATCCTTTTTCCGGGTGTCGGTGGTCATGATCCCCTCCAGGGCGGCGTCATGGCCCGCCTTATCCCCCCGCAGGGATTGAACCAGGCGGTCCATACCGGCTTCAATAAGCGCCATGGGCAGGGGCAGGCCGATAACCCCGGTAGAAGCCACCGCCACCTCTTCCCCGGCTATGGCGAGCTTTTCCCCGGCCAGATCCGCCATGCGCCGGGCCGCGGCCAGCCCCGCCTCGCCGGTACAGGCGTTGGCGTTACCCGAATTGGCAATCACCGCCCGGCAGGTCCCCCGGACCAGGCGTTCCCGGCTGACCAGGACGCTGGCGGCCTGAACCCGGTTGGTGGTAAACATCGCCGCCGAGGTACAGGGCTTTTCCGAATAGATCAGGGCCAAATCCCGTTTTTGGGATGAAGCCTTTATACCGGCCCGGATCCCCCCGGCCCGGAATCCCCTGGGAGCGCACACGCCCCCCTCTATCTCTTTCACCGTCCGTTCCCCCTCTGTTCATCAACCATACCGCAGCCGCGGTTTCATTAAAATAACGAAGGAATCGCGGTAAGTCCCGCGGTTTCGTCAAATCCAAAAACAATATTCATATTCTGAATAGCCTGCCCCGCGGCGCCCTTAACCATATTGTCAACGGCGCTGAGAATGATCAGGGTCGTACCCGCCTGGTCCAGGTGTACCGAAATATCGCAGAAATTGGACTGCCGCACCCGGTTGGAAGCGGCGGCGATCCCCGGGGGAAGCACCCGGATAAAGGGCTCGTCCCGGTAAAACTCCGCATAGAGTTCCCGAATTTTCCCGGTTTTCTCCTCAATTTCCCCGCCCGGGGGACGGGGGGCTCCGAAAACAGCCCGGGACCGCCAGGATTCCGCCAGGGGGATATAGATGGTACTGAGGATCCCCCGGTTCATAGGCGCCAGATGGGGGGTAAAGATCACCCCCCGGGCGCTTCCTCCGGCCATGGCGGCGAAATTCCGGCTTATCTCCGGGGTATGCCGATGGGCGCCCACCTTGTAGGGGATCACCGCGTCGGCGCATTCGGGGTAATGGAAGGCCCGGCTCGGCTCCCGCCCTCCCCCGGTTATTCCGGAGGCGGCGTCCACGATCACTACCCCCGGTCCGGCAAGGCCCCGGGCAAGGGCGGGTAAAGCCCCCAGGGACGCCGCGGTAGGATACCAGCCGGGATTCCCGATGATCACCCCCCCGCGGGCGGCAAGTTCCTGTATCTTTCGCCGGTTAAATTCCGGCAGGCCATATACGGCATACGACCGCAGTTCGGGGTACTTATAGGGCCTCCCGTACCAGGCGGCATAGGTTTCCTCATCATCCCCAAAACGAAAATCCGCGGATATATCGATAAAGGGGATCCCTTTTTCCATGCAGAGCTTTCCGTAATCCTCCCCCGCTCCGGCGGGGAGGGCCGAAAAAACCACCCCGGAATTTTCAACCACCGCCTCCGCCTTATCCAGGGCAACCGAAACCCGCTTGAGAAAATTGGGGTAAACCGCTTCAATCCGGTCCCCCAAAAAACTCACCGAAGAAAGGGAAAGCCCCGTAACCTCGACATGGCCTGATAAAAGCCGGACCAACTCCGCCCCGGCGTACCCGGTAGCGCCAATAACTCCCGCGATCATACCGCAACCTCACCCGTTTGTTTTGAGCCGTCTCAAAACAAGGGGGTTTGAAACAGCCGCTCTTTACAGAAGAAATAGACCTTTAAAGGGGAGAACCTCCCGCTCACGTTAAGAACAGGCCGGTAAACTCCGGCGCGTTCTCACTTAAGGCGGGTGGTACGGAGACGGGATACATAATAACCGGCAAGAAAAAAAGCCGGCCGGCGGGAAAGGGAAACACCATCCCGCAAAATCCGCTGTCTATTCATAATTATAAAATTACACAAATATGTATCCCTGTCAACGCTTATTTCTATATGTTTGAGCATTTCCCAAAACCCGGTTGGTTTTCGGCAATAGTCTTGAAAAAGCGGTCTAAAGCCCGCTTTTTCCCATAAATCTAAGGTTGCTTTCCCAAAAGCTGAAGTTTTGGGAAAGCCTCGTTTGTAATTTTTATGCAAATTTTACCCCGAATTTACCAATATCCCTTGACTAATTATGGGTATTTTGGAATATTTATACATTCGAGTTTGTTCCAAAATCCAATGACCAGGCAAGATCAAGTTTTTGAAAGATAAATTATGCTTGTCAAGCAGCCTTAGATTTCAAGTGTTAACAAGGCAGGTAAAATGATGATTCAAACAGCTGAATTGGAAGTTCAAGAAGCAAGGGCTTTAGAGCCGGTAATCAGCCAAGACGCCGCAGAGGAATTCCAAAGCGGAAAGATATATTGCGCCAATTGTATCCATTGTAAACTGATCCCCGCAAAATCGGATCGGGAGGAACGGTATGTACTCCGCATCCGCTGTGCGGCCGGAAAATGGAAAAAAAAGCTCGGCCAGGAAAAGATGTACAAATATTGCACCATCACCCGCCGTTATCTGGACAGCTGTGATGCCTATGAAGAAATGGGCGATACCCGGGAATTTATCCGGGAACTTCGCAAAAACCTCCCAAACAGGGACGAATTCTACACCCTTTTTGACGATAAGGATGAGGACGATTAATACCCGGGGACTTTTCCCGAAAGCGGCCGCGTTGTGGGAAAGGCCCTTCCCCCGGGGTTGTCGGCGGGGGTTATATGTTGAGGAGACCCGGCAAACCCCTTGTTATTAATACCTTAATAGCATATAACAAGGGTATGTATCGAATCAAATATATGGCCTTTGCTTTAATCGGTTTTTGGGTTGTTTCCTGCGCCTCCGGCCCCCTGAATATTCCCGATGGCTTAAGTCCCGCGGAATTGATTCAACGGGGACAGGAGGCACTGGATAGAAACAAATATGATCACGCCTTGCAGTATTACGAGGTTCTTTTACAAGAGTACCCGACAAACATGGAACTTGTATGCACGGCGGAATATGAGATTGCCTTTATCCATTATAAGCAAAAAAAATACAGCCAGGCCAGGAGCGAATTTAACAGCCTTTTGACCCGGTACGATACCCCCGATGCGGAATTATTGCCCTTGCAGTTCAAAATATTATCCGAAATCGTCCTTGAAAAGGTCCCCCTTAATCCAGTAGTACCGGACCATGAATAAACAAGCCCTCAAGGCGGATCTGCTTTTATTACTGACATCCTGCATCTGGGGTTTTGGGTTTGTGGCCCAGCGTTCGGGAATGGAATATGTGGGGCCCTTTGCCTTTAACGGCATACGGTTTATTTTAGGAAGCCTTTCCCTCCTTCCCCTCATCCTGTTCAGGCGGAAAAAGGGACTGAAATTGAAACAAACCGGGGGATCCTCCGGTTCCCTTATTTTTAATTCCTTCCTGGCGGGGGGCTGCCTTTTTTTCGCGGTGACCCTCCAGCAGGGGGGGCTCATGTTTACCACCGCGGGAAACTCGGGATTTATCACCGGCCTGTATGTGGTTTTAGTCCCTATAGTGGGTATTTTTTGGGGCAAAAAAACCGGACTTCCCACCTGGATAGGCGCGGGATGCACCCTGAGCGGGCTCTATTTCCTCAGCGCCGCCGGGCATTTGGAATCAATTAACCCCGGGGATATCGTCACCGCCGTAAGCGCCATCTTCTGGGCCCTGCATGTATTACTCATCGACCGGCTGGTAAAAACCACGGACCCAATTCTGCTTTCTTCGGGACAATTCGCCTGGTGCGGTTCCCTCTCGCTTGCCGCCGCCCTGACGGTGGAACCTTTTTTTGGAGGCTGGATACAAGCCATAAACCCGGCCCTGTATTCTTCGGGGCTCTTTTCCTGGCACAGCCTTCCCGCTCTCATAAGCGGCATTGGTTCCGGGTCGATCTCCGGGGAATCCCTGCGGAACAGCCTTGTCCCCATACTTTACGGGGGCTTGGGCTCGGTGGGTGTGGCCTATACCCTCCAAGTGGTAGCCCAGCAAAATGCGCCCCCGGCCCACGCCACCATTATCCTCTGCCTGGAGGGATGTTTTGCCGCCCTGGGAGGGGTTCTGCTCCTGAGGGAACCCCTGGGGACCTGGACCTTTCTGGGATTTTGCCTCATACTCTCCGGCACCCTCATCACCCAGTGGGAGGTTGTCGCCGGAGGTTTCGGCGGAAAGAAGGCGAAAAACGGGTAACAACGCCCCGGGAGGCGGTACGGTACGGCTCTTTACCAACCACCGGGAGGCCTTTTTTGTAAGACGCCCCAACCGCTTCCTTATCATCGCCCGGGACGGGGACGAGGAAATTCCCTGCCACTGCCCTAATCCGGGGCGGCTTGTCGAATTTGTTTTTCCCGGCGCAAGACTCATCCTGGAACGGAGGGAGCCCCCTCCCCCGGAATCGGGGCCTTCCCGGATTTCCTCCGCCCGGGCCAAGACCGGCTGGACCGCGGTGGGGATCTATTACCGGGACGGGGTGGTCCCCCTCTTTTCCTCCCGGGCAAATAAGGCGGCGGAACTCCTGATCCTAAAAAAAATAATCCCCGGCATCCGGGAAATCCACCGGGAATTTACCCTGGGGGCATCCCGTTTTGACTTTCTCTGCATTGACCGGAAGGGAAACCGGCATCTGGTAGAGGTAAAGGCCTGTTCCCTCATCGAATACGGGGTTGCCATGTTCCCCGACGCCCCCAGCGGCCGGGCCCTGAAACATCTGGAAGAACTGGCGGCTCTACGGGAAGAGGGGTATAACAGCCATGTGCTTTTTGTCATTGTCCACGGAAAACCCCGGGTTTTTATCCCCAACCTCCATACAGACCCCGCCTTCGCCGCGGCCCTGAGCCGTTATGGCAGCGTCAAGGGCCATCCGGGGGTGGAAATCCACGCCGCCCTGCTTTGCTGTAACCGGGAGGGCGCGGCGGTACTGACGCCGGCGGCTATCCCGGTGGATCTTTCCCATGGGAAACTGGCGGAAAGCAACCGGGGCAGTTACCTCATCCTCCTCAAACTTCCCGAACCCGCGAAAATTGCCGCCGGGTCCCTGGGTCCCCGGCTTTACACTCCGGGCTGGTATGTCTACGCCGGCTCCGCCCAAAAAAATCTCTCCACCCGTATAAACCGGCACCTGCGGAAAATCAGAAAACAAAAACACTGGCACCTCGATTACCTGACCCCCCACGCGGAAACCATCAAGGCCCTGCCCGTCTTCTCCTACCGCAATCTGGAATGTTCTTTGGCAAAGGCCTTAGCCGATCTGGGGGGAAGGGCCGTCCCGGGTTTCGGGTGCTCCGATTGCCGTTGCAAAAGCCATCTCTACTATTTTGCGGCTCCTCCCCTGGGGAACCGCGCCTTTGTGGACCTTCTGCTCCGGTTCCGCCATGAAGAGGGCTTACAAAAGGAGGTCTGACATCACCGTACTGGAACCTTATACCACCTCGTAGCCCGCCTCAACCACCGCGGATTTCATCGCCTCCAGGGTTACCGTATCCTCGTGGTCCACCACCGCGTTTTTGTCCGTAAGGCTTACCTCGGCTGTTTTCACCCCCGGTATTTCTTGTAAGGCGCCGGTAACATACCGCACACAATGATCGCAGGACATCCCTTCAATTTTCAGCGTCGTCTTCATATAAACTCCTTCAAAAGCACAAGCCCTTGGTCAGCCGGGCCGGTTTCAATACCCATTCTCATTAGGAATTTGGGCGCATCGAACCTCCGGTTCGCCGCGGCCGGACCGGGCTATCCGCTCCAATACGTTTTGCCAGACAGAGCCTGTCAAAACGTATTCCGCTTCTATCCCTTGCGCGGCGGCTTTTACAACAGTTATAGGCAGACTGCGTAAACTGGAGGGGCCCATCTTCCCTGTTGGGAGGACCTCCCTTTCCTGTCTCAAATAAAAAAGCCTGGCGATGACCTACTTTCCCACCCTTTCGAAAGGCAGTATCATCGGCGTAAGAGGGCTTGACTTCCGTGTTCGGAATGGGAACGGGTATAACACCTCCACCATAA
>JAISOO010000099.1 GCA_031275595.1 Spirochaetaceae bacterium
GAGCATTTCCCAAAACCCGGTTGGTTTTAGGAAATGCTCTTGAAAAAGCGGTCTAAAGCCCGCTTTTTCCCATAAATCCAAGGTTGCTTTCCCAAAAACTGAAGTTTTGGGAAAGCCTCAACGAAAAGATTTTTTAACCCCCAAGGCAAAAAGCAGGCCGTTGTGCGGTCAATTACATGGGAAAAAGGGATGAAACCCTGCAAGCGCAGCAAACTGCTAGCAGTTTGTTGCGCTTCAGCGCAAGATCGTATAAAAATTCACAAAAGTGAATTTTTATACCCTGCAAACTGCATAAAGGAGCCCGATATATCGAGGATTTTTTGCATATCTATGCAAAAAATCCACAAGTGCAACAGGCTCCTAGCGGAGCCGGAAGCGTTCGGAGAGTTCCTTCAGGTGGCTGCCGATAAACAGCGCCCCGTAGGCGCTTACGATGGTACCGATGGTGAGTCCCAGGGGCAGCAGAAAGGATGAGCCTTCCCGGGCGGCGATATTTCCGAAATTCATGCCCAAAAAAGCGCTGGACAGGGAAAAAACCACGATGATCCCGGTGATCACCCAGCCCCGGAGGGAAATTTCGCCGGCGGTTTCCGCGAGGGGCGCTTCCCGGTAGATTTTTTCCATGATCATCCCCTCAAGAGCCGGGGAGGGGGGGAAAAAGTCCTTTTTGAGAAGATCCCGGGCCCCTTCGTACCGGGTTATTTCCCGGGAGCAGCGGCCGCACGCCAGCAGATGGAGGGCTATTCTGAAACGGATCGTCAGGGGGACTCGGTCGCCGTCGAATTCCATGATTTTTTCCATAACGTCATGACAAGCCATCATGTCCCCCCTCCGAATAGGCCGTCAGTTTCTCGCGCAGCAGCTTTTTCGCCCGGAATACATGGGATTTTATCGTATTAACCGGATGTCCGGTGATAAGTTCTATTTCCTGGTAGGAGCGGTCGTAAAAAAAGAACAGATCCACGCAGATCCGGTATTTATCGGGAAGCTCCCTTACCGCGTCGACTACCGCCTCCCGGGCGGCGGCCCGCAGCAGGGCCTGTTCAGGGGTGTTGCGGTCCGGAACCAATTCCTCCTCCCCCAGGCTGTGGTACTCTTTCCGCCGGCTTACCCCGTTGAGGGCGGTATTGTAGGCGATTTTGTACAGCCACGTTGAAAACCGGGACCGCCCCTCAAATTTGGGTAAACTATGATAGGCTTTAAGAAATACCTCCTGGGTAAAATCCGCGGCGTCTTCCGCGTTCCGAAAAAAACTCAATCCCATTCCATATACCGCCTGCTCGTGCCGGTGTACCAAAACCCGGAACAAGTCCTTCTGTCCCGCAACGATCCCGGTAACGATCCTTTGATCGTCCGCGTCCGTCATCATGCCCGCTTATCGAGGCGTTTTATTCCATAATAGGCCAACAACCCGATGCCAATTGAAAGGGGAATGAGCCCTCCCAAAAGACCATACCTGGTTCCCTGGGCTATGGCCAAGAATACGGTTAACGTAACCCCTACGCTGCCCAGCAATAGTCCGGTCAGCAGGCTGAAAGAAAGAAGATCAAAGTTGGGCCGCTCATAGTGCCCCGCGTGGATCAACAGGACGGTACGTTTGTAGTTCCACAAAAGATAAAAAAACACCACCATCGATCCCATGACGATTCCCACGATGGGGATTATCGCGATGATGATCTGGGCCGCTTCCGAAGACCTTAGTTCTTCCATAAGCCGGTATCTCCTCGTTTTGGATAATGACGGGCCTGTGCGGCGGCCCGGCTGGCCGTCGGACAAGCCCATGCACCACTATATCCAAAAATGCCGGCATGATCTATGAATTTTGACCCCCGGCCCTGAAAAAAGTTGCGGGGCAACCCGGCCGTCAGGGGGCAATAAAAAGCTCCTCCCCCAAGGCCCGGGTAAAGGCGCTGATATCCTCCGGGGCGGAGGAGTTGAGGGGGAGCCGGCGGGTAAAGCGGCTGGCCCCCCTGCCGGTATCGTAGAGTTGGCAGAGGGCGTCCCCCTCCGGGCCGAGGGTTATCCTGAGCTGGAAGCGGCCCTGCCCCTCGGGGAGGGGGTCAATCCCCGCCCTGGCCAGGGCCCGCCGCAGGGCCCGTTCGAGCTTTGCCGAGCCCCTGGTGTTCAGCCGGAGTTCCGCGGGCAGGGCTATCCCCTTTTTACGGAGCCCCCCGGGGTTCAGGGAGTAAAGCCGCTCCGCCGCCTCTTGTTTTTCCCTTCCCCGGGCGGTCAGGGCCAGTTCCGCGTAGCCCTCGGCGATCATGTCCCGCTCCCATATCGGATCAAAGTGTCCCAGGCTCCGGCGGATAAGGGCCTGGTCCCCCCGGAGGGCCCCTTCTTCCAGATCATAGTAGCCCTGGGCCTGGGGGATCAGGGCCGTCTCGAATTCCCGGGCCCGGTTAAGGTAGGCCCCGGCCCGGGAAGGGTACGACTGAAAGGCATAGTAGTATTGCAGCAGGGCGTCCAAATGGGATGCCCCGGGGCTTGAAAGCTCCGCCGCGTAGGCTTCGGCGTTCAGGAAACAGTATTTTTCGTAGAGCCGGCGGTGAACCGACTCCTTAAACCCATAGGAAAGGGTCCGTAAAAGGCCGTTGAACCTTTCCCGCAGGGAGCCGTAAACAAAGGTCCCCTGGGTTTTTTTAAGGCCCCCGTAGGTTTTGTACAGGATCTCGTGCAGATCCCGTTTGTACTGCACCGGATCGATGCCGTAATTGAGCATCCAGGAAAGGTCCCCCTGGCTCAGGCAGTCTTCGGCGTACAAGCGGGCCTCTTCAAGCCGGCCCGCAATCTGATAGGCCTGGGCCAGGCTCACCTTGGCAAGGGGGGAGGTGTCCAGCTCATAGGCCCCCTGGTATTCGGTAAAGACCCGGGGCAGCTCCAGGCGCCGGAGGAACAGCTCCCCCCGGGCAAGCCGTCCCGAGGACCGGTCCTGGGCGTCCAAAGACGCGTTGGCGCAGTCAAAGGCGTCGCTGAATTTATAGAAGCGGCTTTCCAAAATGGAGAGGTTGTAATAGGCCACCGCGGTAAACCGCCGGTCCCCCACTTCCTCCCCTCCGGCGATGGCTTCGAGATACCACTGCTTGGAATCCGCGTAGCGAAACATGGCCAGATAGATGGTTCCCAGGGTCATGGCGAAATCGGCGTCCCCCCCGGTCCGGGACCGGGCCGCCAAAAGCAGCCGCTCCCCTTCCTCCAGACGGTGGAGTTTATAGTACATCCACCCGAGGCTGCTGACGGCCTCGTAATTGAGGGGATCCAGGGACAAGAGCCGCTCCAGGTACTCCACCGCGGCGGCGGTCCGGTTCAGATAGCCCGCGGTTCGGGCGAGGAGGTATAGAATTTCGGTGTTTTCCGGGATCAGTTTTTCCACCCGGCGGTATTCGTCCCAGGCAAGGGCGAAGAGGCGGTGGCCGGAATAGAGGTTCCCCAGGGCCAGGGAGAACCGGGGATCCTGGGGATACAATGCGGAACCCCGGGTAAAGAGCTCAATGGCCCGCTCCCATAGTTCCGCGTTCTGGGCATCCAGGGCTTCAAGCAGAAGCTCATCTTCCCCGGGTTCGGCCCTTTGGGCCCGGACCCCGTCCCCGGTCAGGGCCGCCAGCAGGAGGGGAATCACGAGGAGGGTGAGGCCCCGGCCCTTCCCTTTTCCGGACCGTCCCAGGGCCAGGGCCAGGGGCGGCAGGATCCAGGCCAGGACCCGCCGGGGGAGGGGTATGGCTTTTTTGTACTGGTCCTGAAAAAATCCGTACCGGGTTTTCAGGAGGGAAAGTTCCTCCCGGGTAAATTCCGGGGCATACCGGGCGGCGGCCATGCTCTGGTAGAGGGGGTAAACCCCCAGGGCAAATTCCCCGTCCAGATCATGGGCCCAATCGGCCTCGCCCCGGGAACCTCTTCTGAATCCCCCCAGCCCCAGCCGCCGCACCGCGTGGGCCCACAGGCGGTCCGCCTTTTTTCGCGGGTCCCCCGTAAAGGGCAGCATCCAGAGCCGGCCGGTCCGCATGAACATAAAGGCCAGGCAGAGGCCGATAACGAGAAGCGCCCCGCCGTATTTGTGCGCCAAAAGGCCGGCGGACCTCCCCAGGCGGTCCAGGCCCCCGGAACCCGCCTCGTTTTCAGCCCTGGTCCGGGGGACAAGCCGGGACCGGTTGTCCAGGATTTCCTTCATCAGCCGCTCAAAGTCCGGGGGCGCCCCGGAGGAAAGGGCGAATTCCTCCCCCTCGGCCAGGATCCCCGAGGTGGGATCGTATTCAATCCAGCCGTATCCGGGGTAATAAACCTCCACCCAGGCATGGGCCATGCTTGAGCGGATCGGGTAATAGTTAAAGGTATTGGTCTCGGGATCGATGAAGAAACCCACCGCCACCCGGGCGGGTATGCCCTGAGAACGGAGGAGCAGGGCCATGGAGAAGGCATAATAGGAGCAGTAGCCCTTTTTTGATTGAAAAAGAAAAAATTTCAACTGGTCCCCGTCGGGGGCTATACCGGGTTTCAGGCTGTACCGGTATTCCCCGTATTTGAGGTGCTCGTAAATGGTTTTTACCTTTTCCCGGTAATTCGTCATGCCGCCGCTTATCTCCCGGGCATAGGCCGCGATGATCTCGTCCCCGCCGTATTCGGTGTAATAGGCGTACTCCGCGGCGCTTAAGCCCAGGGTTTCCGGCCCCGGGGCGCCTGCCACCGATTCCATGAGCTCAAAGGGCAGGGCCTCGCTCACATGGCTCCGCGCCCCGTAGGCGGAACTAAAGGAAGAAGCGTCCCACTGGTCAAAGGGGGTAACCGTAACGGGCTTGTTCATGGCGACAAAGACCTGGGGATCCAGGTTGACGAAAAAATATTCCTGATCCGTAATCCGGTAGGCCTCGATGCCCCCCTCATCAAGGACGGTATGTCCCTCGGGCAGCCGTTGGGGATGGGCCGTTTCATCCATCACATCATACCGAAAGAACCCCTGCTTGGGGTCATACCCGGAAAGCACGAAACGGCGGAGCAGAATATGGGTGTCTTCGGGATCCTTTCTGACGATCAGGACCAGATCGTCCTTCATGCTGATTTCGCTTTCCAGTTTGAGGTATTGGGTAAAATCAAAACGGAAAAGGTTGGGCTCCAGCAGCCCCCCCCCCTTGGTAACGGCCCCCTCCTGGGAGGGCCTGATAAAGAGGACCCCCCCCAGCAGCGCCAGGATGAACAGGGTAAAGCCCGCCGCGAGCCCCTCTTTTTTCCGCGGCCGGTATTCCCGGGGCAGGGACAACATAAAGGCCAGGATCTGCAGCAGGAGGATCCCCGTAAAAAGGGCGATCATCAAGACCGGCCAACGGTAGGCCTCCATCTCTCCGGCGCGGGTTACGCAAAAAAGCCCCAGGAGCAGGGCATCCGCGGCAATAATGTCGGCCCGCAGGAAACGGAGGGACCGGGCGGAAAGGTAGGTCGAGAGGGCTGCCCAGTAAAAGGGCAGGAGGACGACAAAGTTGTTGCGGTCCAGGTTGAGGAGCAGGGCATCGGGGGTTACCGCGGAACCGGGAAAAAAAAGCCGGAGCATGGCTACCCCTCCCCGGGCCGTCCAGGGCGCCAGGATCAGGATGATCAGGGCGGGAAGGGCGGGGAGCCCTTGTTTTGCCAGGATCCAGGCCGCGACAAAACCGAAAACCAGGGTGGCGGCAAAGACCGGCGTATCCGCCAGGTCCCGGGCCAGGAGCCGGACCTGATACAGGATGGAAAAAAGCGCCAGGGAGCGTAAAAGGAGGGCGGATACACTGGAACGGGATTCACCGGATATGATTTCGTTTTTTCTGACACGCATCTTGTTTTTATTTTATGCCATGCTCCGGAGCCGCTTGTTTTTTCTTGAATTCGCTTAATTGCCGCCGTTGTTTCATAATTTGTTCGGAATACAATTCGGATCTAAGCGCTTGATAAGCATAACTATCATTGAACAAATCCAAAAGATACAATCCAAATAAGAAACCGGCCTGTTCGTTACAGGTATCTTCAATGGGAGGGAGTATTCCGGGACTTTTTGAAGCAACAAATTGCATTGTATCACGGAGACATTTCTCAAGCTTTACTTTTGCGGCTTCTTTCATAATAAGTCCCCGTTACGCCAAGATTATCCCAAAACTTCAATTTTTGGGAAAGCCTCACCCGATATTAAAAATCCATAGAGAATAGGGATTCAGAAGAACGACATTGTGATTAGGACAGTATAAATTCAGGGACAATATCAAAATTTAATTTATCGATATCCTCGCCCTGGTTAGAGAAGTCTTTCCGCATATGCTCAAGCTCAGCGGTTGACAATGGCCCCGTAACCTTACGATATTTATTTAAATCTAACGTTTGTTGAGAAGAAGACACGGCCCCATCGCCGCTTGTTTCTGCGTTTTTCTCCATAAAATCCTCCTGTTATATGCTCCTGATTTAAAGCCCGCTTTTTCCTTTAAATCTATGGTCACGCTCCTATAAAAATATAGCATATTACCCTACATGACAACAACCATGAGACGTTACTTTCTCTCCAACGAATCTTTGGTTCAATCGCATAATATAGAGGCTTTCCCAAAACCAGCCGAGTTTTGGGAAACGCTCAATATACACGATTTTTATATCCACGTCAAGCAGTCGGATGCTATCTTTTCTGCCGGGAACGGGAGTTGAACCCGTACCCCCTTGCGGAGAGGAGATTTTAAGTCTCCGGTGTCTACCATTCCACCACCCCGGCTAAGGCACGCGAAGCGTGTTTATCCCAAAAATTCAGCACGGGTCGGCGCCCAAATCAGGCCGCCGCCCCCCCACCAGGCAGACTGCCTTTAGGCAGTCGCGCGCGCCGCCCCGGCTAAGGCACGCGAAGCGTGTTTATCCCAAAAATTCAGCACGGGTCGGCGCTCAAAAAAGCCGCCGCCCCCCCACCAGGCAGACTGCCTTTAGGCAGTCGCGCGCGCCGCCCCGGCAAACGCGCCGCATTAAGCGGCGTTCGTTCCAAAAATTCAGCACGGGTCGGCGCCCAAATCAGGCCGCCGCCCCCTAACCAGGCAGACTGCCTTGAGGCGGCCGTGCGCGCCGCTTTTTTGCCCGTACCGGTAAGCGCCCCGTATCGCCCGGCCATACCTTGCATAATAACAGGGGGATCCGGTAAGGTCAAGAAGTATGATGCGGGATACCACGAGGGACATCACCGGGCTTATCGATACCCATGCCCACCTCTCCATGCTTTCGGGCCGGGGAATTTCCCCGGAAAAACGGCTGGAAGAGCTTTTCAGCGGGGGATTTGGGGGGATTATCGATGTCGGGACCGAGGCCCATGACCTGGCCGGCCGGATAGACGCCTTTTCCCGCTTTGACCGGATCCGGTTCGCCGGGGGGATTTGGCCCCATCCGGCGGCAATCGCCGGGCGGCGGGAACTGACGGCGGTTCTGGAACAACAGCTCCAAAAGGCGCCCCCGGCCCTCCTCGCGGCGGTGGGGGAATGTGGCCTGGACCGCCATTGGAACCAGGCGGAAGCCGGGGCGGACATAGCCGGCGAGGGGGAACTCCTCGAGGCCCAGTTGGATTTGGCAAAACAATACCGCCTCCCCATTATCATCCACTCCCGGGACGCCGCCGCGGAAACCCTGGAAATCCTCTCCCGGCGCCCGGATGTCCGGGGGGTGATCCACTGTTTTTCCTACGGCGTCCCCCAGGCCAAAGCCTTTTTGGACCGGGGGTATTACCTCTCCTTCGCCGGAAACCTCACCTACAAGAACGCCGGGCCCCTTCGGGAGGCCCTGCGCTTTGTTCCCCCGGACCGCCTGCTCCTGGAGACCGATTCCCCCTACCTGGCCCCCGTACCCTTCCGGGGAAGCCCCGCGGAGCCGGGCATGGTGGGGGAAACCTGCCGGCTGGCCGCGGAACTGCGGGGCATAAGCCGGGAAGAACTCACGGCCCTCACCGCCCAAAACGCCGTCGATCTCTTCGGCCTGGACTACCGCTCAACCCCTCCCGCCGCGATACGGTAAACAGCCTCCACATCCTTGGCGTCAAGTTTTTTGTACATCCCCACCGGCCCGAATCTGACGGCCCGTTTTGCCATCTCGGGAATCCGGTCGGCGGGCAGTTTCGCGTCGGCAAAGGAGACCGGCAGCCCCAGGGAGCGGAAAAAATTCTTCATCCTGAATACCCCCTCCAGCACCGCCTGCTCGTAATCGTAATACGCCCCGTCCACCCCCCATACCTTGACGGCAAACCGGGCCAGCCGGGGGGTATCCTCCTTGAGGTTGTAGGTGATCCAGGCGGGAAAGACGATGGAAAGCCCCGCCCCGTGGGCAATGTCATAGAGGGCCGATAGTTCATGCTCAATGGCGTGACTCGCCCAATCCCCTATCCGGCCGGTACTGAGGAGGTTGTTATGGGCGATACTCCCGGCCCACATTATTTCCGCCCGGGCGTCGTAATTCTGTTCCCCCCCGCTAAAGATCTTCCGGGCGTTCCTGATAATAGTCCGCATAGTCCCCTCGCAAAGCTCATCGGTCAGCTCCACATGGGGTTCCCTGGTAAAATACCGCTCCATAATATGGGCCAGCATGTCCGAGATACCGCAGGCGGTTTGATACGGCGGCAGGCTGTAGGTCAGTTCCGGATTCAGGATCGAAAAAACCGGGCGTATACACTCCGCGTTGACCCCCTGCTTCCAGGGCCCCCGCTCATCGGTGATTACCGAGCTGATGCTGGATTCACTCCCCGCCGCCGGGATGGTCAGCACCGTAGCCACCGGCAGCGCCTGGGAGGGAACCGCCCTGCGGTCGTAAAAATCCCAGACATCCCCGTCATAGAGCGCCCCCAGGGCAATCGCCTTGGCGGAATCAATAGCCGACCCGCCCCCAATAGCCAGGACAAAACCGAGCTTTTCCTTTTTGCAAAGCTCCACCCCCTGATACACCAGGGAAAGCCGGGGATTCGGTTTCACCCCGGACAATTCCACCCATTCCACGGAGGCCTGTTTCAGGCTCGCTTTAACCGCGTCCAGGAGCCCCGACCGGGCCGCGTGCCCCCCGGAGTGGTGCAGCAGGATCCGCTTGGCATAAGCCGCCGTTTCCTCCCCCACGGACTTTACCATATCCTTGCCGAAAATAATTTTAGTCCGGTTTCCATAAACAAAATTTTGCATATCCTTCTCCTCGTTATATAAGCCCGCCGTTTTCAAAGTCGGCCCCTGAAAACAAGCCCCCAAAACCCGCCTGGAATCTTGGGATGGCTCAAACTATACGATATTTTGGGATTAAAAAAAAGCATCACCCCGGAAAAGCCGGGAGTTTGTTGCGCTTCAGCGCAAAATCGTATAAAAATTCACAAAAGTGAATTTTTATACCCTGCAAACTGCATAAAGGAGCCCGATAATCGAGGATTTTTTGCATATCTATGCAAAAAAT
>JAISOO010000143.1 GCA_031275595.1 Spirochaetaceae bacterium
TCCATGAGCCCCGAGATGACGCAGAACTCCTCCTCAAAGAGGCGGCCCATGGCGCTGGGGAGGAGCTGCTCAAATCCGCAGAGGCTGGGCTGATCCCGGTGGGCCGCGGCAAAGGCGTCGTTGACGTAGAGGTCGGCCAGGGGGGCCAGTTTCCGCACCAGGAGGGTCTTGGCCTGCTCCTCATGGGAGAGGAGGAGTTTGGTTTCAAAGAGGGTCTGCTCCTCCGCCACAAAACGGACGTTATCCAAAAGAAGGATCTCCCCCGCTTTGAGGGTCCGGATAGCTTCCCGGGCCGCGGGGCCGCAGACATCATCGATGAAACGGACCTCCTTCCCCAATAGTTTGGACAATACCTTGGCGTGGGGTTCGGTAGTGTAGAAGTTTTTGTATTCGATATCGCTCCCCTGATGGGCGAGGAGTACCAGTTTTGCCCCCTTTTCCGATAATTCCCTCAGGGTCGGGATACATGCCTCGATCCGGGCGGTATCCTTGAGGGTTCCTGTTTTTTTATCTACCGGCTGGTTTATATCGACCCTGCAAAGAACCGTTTTGTCTTTTATATCCAGATCGTCCAGGGTATTAATGCCGAATCTCATAGCCGCTCCTTATCCCCATGATTTTTGTACTATAAAAAAGCCGGCTCCTCCGGTGGGAGAGGGCCGGCGACACATTACAGATATTTATCTACCGTGGTCTTGTCGATGACTTCCCCTTCCACCAGGTTTTCCTCAGGGACGGTTTCACCCCGGTAGAGCTTCATCGCAATATCAATAGCCATCTGGGACTGCCGTTCGGTCGCCTGGGAGACCGAAACCTCCAGGCGGCCCTCTTTTACCGCTTTGAGGGCATCCGGTACGGCATCCAGGCCGTATACCTTGATCTGGCCGGAAAGTCCCTTGTCTTCCACTGCCTTAACTGCCCCTAGGGCCATACCGTCATTCTGGCAGACAATGGCGTCAATCTTGGTTCCCGTCTGAAGCCAGTTCTCCACCAACCTCAGGGCCTCCTCGGTGGTCCAGTTTGCCGTTTCTTCAAACACCACTTTTATATTGGGGTTCTGGGCGATGACATCGGCATACCCCTTGGAGCGGCCCAACTGACCATCGGAGCCCATGGGTCCCAGGAGGAGGGCCACATTGCCCCTGCCCCCCAGATCCTGTACAGCCCGGCGCATCTCCAGGGCTCCTAGGGTGTCGTTGGAAACCCCCACAAAGGTCGTGGCCTTAGAGGGATCGCTGATCTTCTGGTTGAAGATAATCACCGGAATACCGGCCCGACGGGCGGCCTCCACTGCGGGAATGACACCATTTACGGAAACCGGTTCAATGATGATGGCGTTGACCTTCTGATTGATCCCGGATTCTATCTGGCTGATCTGCCTGCTGATGTCATTCCCCCCTTCGTTGATGATGAGTTCCGCTCCGGCAGCCTGAGCAGCTGCACCCATGCTGTTGGCGACGGTGGTGGTAAAGGCATTGGTCATGTGGCTAATACAAAGCATAAACACCGGTTTTCCGCTGCTCCCCTGGCCTCTACCGCTTCCATACGCCGCAGTACCCAAAAGTACTAGGCTCAAAAGAAGTACTGCGAATTTTTTCATAACTTCCTCCAAAATAGTATATTTTAACCCGCAAAAGCCGGTTACTTCCGCTTTGATTTACCGTGAATATCCAGAAAAACCGCGAACACGATAATGGCCCCCTTAAAGAGCAGTTGGTAATACGAAGGAACCCGCATAATATCAAGACCGTTGCTGATAACCGCCAGCATGAGGGCGCCGAGCATCGACCCATACCACTTTCCTGAACCGCCCTCCAAACTTATTCCGCCAATGACTACCGCAGCAATGGCGTCCAGTTCATACCCCTGGCCGGTAACCGGGGAACCTGAAATGGTCCGGGAGGTCAGAAGGCACCCGGCAACCCCTGAAAGAAGGCCGCAGATGCCATAGACCGACATCTTGATACGGTTGACGGGTATTCCTGAAACCTCCGCGGCAACGGCGTTTCCCCCAGTCATGTAGATCCTCCGGCCATAGACCGTTTTGGTCAGGATGAAACCAAAGCACAGCACGATCAGCACATAATAGATAACCAGGAAGGGAATGAAATCCAGAATCAGCCCCCCTGCAATTTTTTCATAGGCCTTGGTTACGCCGAAAATGGGCATACCTCCGGAGGCAAGATAGGCCAGCCCTCGGACGATTGACTGGGTACCCAGGGTGACGACAAAGGCGGGGATCGCCAACCAGGAAACACAAAAGCCGTTTACTAAGCCGATGAGGAGGCCGCTAAATACCGAAAGCAGTATAGGTACCGCAAGGGGATACTGACCCTGGGCAAAGAGGGCGGCAATAACACCGGTAAAACCCACGATGGAACCCACCGACAGATCAAAGCCGCCGGTGAGGATGACGCACATCATCCCCGTAGCCAGGATACCATTAATCGCCGCCTGCTTGAAGATATTGATAAAATTCTTTACGTCCGCAAAGGCTGGGGAAAGAACACTGAGGATGACAATGATAAGGGCCAGAATGAAGAGCATCATAAATTCTCGAACCGCTGAGAGCTGTTTAAGCGGATTAAAAGCCTGATTATTGGTCATCTCTGTCCTCCTCCTTCCAAAGGGACGCCTCCGGCGGCGCACCACATAATATCCTCCTGGGAAAAGCGGCCCTGCTCAAATTCACCGGTCAGCTTTCCTTCTGCCAGAACGATAATCCGGTCACACATTCCGATGAGCTCCGGCATTTCCGATGAAATCATGATGATAGCCTTCCCTTTTTCCGCAAGATCACCCATAAGAAGGTAGATGTCCCGCTTGGCCCCCACATCAATGCCCCGGGTAGGTTCATCCATAATGATGATGTCGGGATCGCCCACCAGCCATTTGGCGATCACCACCTTCTGCTGGTTACCGCCACTGAGGGAGAGGGTCTGCGTCCCAATCCCCGGGGCCTTGATCCGCAGCTTGTCCACAAAAGAAGCCGCGCAGTCCTGTTCCTTCCGCCGGTTCAAGAGTCTGTGTTTGGTAAGGTTTTTTATCGAAACGATGGTGATGTTATTGCCGATGGAGGTCCGCAAATTCAGGCCCGTCATCTTTCGATCCTCGGTGATAAGGGCGATGTTCTGCCCGATGGCATCCCCGGGACAGCGGATTGTTACGGGACGGCCCTTTATTTCTACCTCCCCGCTGTCCTTTTTTCGTAATCCGAAGATACTTTCCACCAGTTCGCTCCTGCCGGCGCCTACAAGCCCCGCGATGCCCAGAATCTCCCCCCGGCGCAGTTCAAAACTGACTTGCTTTACCCGGTTTCCCTGGGATATACCCCGGACCCGGAGTACCACATCCCCCAAGGGGACAGTTTTCTTGGGAAATACATCGGACAGTTCCCTGCCCACCATCATCTTAATAAGCTCCCCCGTCGTAAGCTCCGTGGCGTTCCTGGTACCGATATAGTGTCCATCCCGCAGGACCGTGATACGGTCGGATATTTTGAAGATCTCTTCCATTTTGTGGGAGATATAGATGATCGAGACCCCTTGGGATCGAAGCCGACGGATCTGTTCAAAGAGGAGTTCCGTTTCCTTCTCTGTAATGGCCGAGGTCGGTTCGTCCATGATGATGATCTTCGCGTTGCAGGAGATCGCTTTGATAATCTCGATAAGCTGACATTGACCAACGCTAAGGGCCCGCATTTTGGTAACGGGGTCCAGATCGAGGCTGAATTGGGCCAGTAGTTCCGCTGCCCGGCGCCGAGTTTCCCGGATATTCACCAGGAACCCCGACCGGTCTCGGATTTCCCTGCCGATAAATATATTTTCCGCTATTTCCATATCCAGCACCGGGGAAAGTTCCTGGTGTATCATGGCGATTCCGTGTTCCAGGGCCCGGGCAGGGTTGGAGAAGACCACTTCTTCCCCAAAAAGCCTGATGGTCCCCTGATCCCCATGGTATATCCCCATGAGGATCTTCATCAGCGTCGATTTCCCCGATCCGTTTTCCCCCATAAGAGTATGCACCTCCCCTGCTTTCAGGTCAAAGGACACCGAATGTAACACCTTGTTACCGGAAAATGATTTAGTGATATTACTCATGATCAAAACGAAATCTTCCATAAAAAAATACCGGCCCCCGGGATTTTAAATTTTGGCCTTTTCTTTAATATAGGAACGGGCCTTGAGGGCGTACTCCAGGGGATTGGCCTTGGCGGGGTCCTGTTCGGCCTCCACCACCCACCATCCCTGGTACTTGGCCTTTTTAAGGGCCTGGAAAACAGGCTCAAAGTCGATGCTCCCGTCTCCGGGCACGGTAAAAACCCCCTCTTTAACCGCGGTCAGGAAGGACCACTTTTCTTTAACCGCCTTTTTCCGGATCGCCGGCCGCATGTCCTTAAGATGCACGTGGCCTATCCGTTTTATCCACTTGTTCAGGACCGCGATATGATCCTCCCCGGAGAAGACCAGGTGTCCCGTATCGTAGAGGAGCCCCAGCAGGGCGGGATCGGTATTTTCCATGAGCCGGTCTATTTCCGCGGCGGTCTGGACCCCGGTCCCCATGTGGTGGTGGTAGGTGAGCTTCATCCCCTTGGCGGCGGCCTTTTCCCCCAGTTTGTTGAGCCCTTCGCAGAGCCGTTCCCACTCTTCACCGGTAAAGACGGGCTTATCGTCAAAGATGGGCTTTTCCAGGCCCTGGATGGAATGGCCCTGTTCCGCCGCGCCGATGACCCGGGCGCCCACGGCGTAGAGAAAATCCCGGTGCTTGATGAATTCCGCCTCCACTTCCCGGTAGGGTTTGGTGGTGAGGAAGGAACTGAACCACGCGTTACAGATGGTGAGCCCCCGGAGGCCCAGGGCTTTGTTGAGGACCTTGGGGTCCCTGGGGTACTTGTTCCCCACCTCGCTCCCCGAAAAGCCCGCCAGGGCCATTTCGCTGATACACTGCTCAAAGGGGACTTCCCCCCCCAGTTCGGGAAGGTCGTCATTGGTCCAGCCGATAGGGGCTATCCCCAGCTTAATAGCTTGTTCCTTCGCCATATTTTCCTCCTCCGTCAAAACTTCCTTACTTTTTCCACTTCCGCCGCCATTTCCTTCGCCGCCTTGACGACTTCCGGGTTATCCGAAACCTGGGCGGTACCGACCCGCCACCAGGATTCATAGCCCCGGGTCATGGTTTTGGGGCTTACCTTTACGTCGATCACCACGGGCCTGTCCGCGGCCAGCGCTTCCTTTACCGCCGCGGCCAGCTCCTCCGGCGTCCTGGCCCGCAGTCCCAGGGCGCCCCAGCTTTCGCCGTTTTTGGCATAATCCACCTGCACGGAATTGCCCGCGAGGCGGCCTGAATCGTCCCGGGTTTTCCATTCATTCCCGAAGTGATCGATCCCCTGGCTGTTCTGAAGGTTGTCGATGCAGTGAAAACCCGCGTTATCCAGCACCACCACGATGATCTTCTTCCGCTCCTGAACCGCCGTCAACAGTTCCGAATGGAGCATGGTGTAGGCTCCATCGCCGATGACCGTTACCACCTCCTTGCCGGGAAAGGCGATTTTTACCCCCAGGGCGGCGGCGACTTCGTAACCCATGCAAGAAAAGGCGTATTCCATGTGATAGGTGCCCGGCGTCCGGGTCCGCCAGACCCGCTGCATATCCGAGGGGACCGAACCCGAACCGGAAACGACAATCGCCTCTTGGGGGAGGAGCCTGTCGTTAAGTTCCCCAAGCACCCGGGCTTGGGAAAGCAGGGGCTTTCCGTCCGGGGCGGGGGGGACGTCTTCGCCGTAAAGCCGGTCTACTTCCGCCTTCCATTCCTCCCGGGCGGCCTGGATCGCCCCTCCCCACTGGGATTTATAGGGGGCCGCCGCGGCGGTGAGGGCTTCCAGGGTAAGTTTCGCGTCGGCGATAATAGGTTCGGCGTTCATTTTGTAAGCGTCAAAGGACGCAACGTTGATCCCCAGAATTTTGCAGTCCGGGTTTTGGAAGAGCCATTTGGAGCAGGTGGTAAAGTCCCCGAGCCTGGTTCCCACGCCGATGATAAGATCCGCCTCCTTGGCGAGCTTGTTCGCCGCCAGGGAACCGGTGCTGCCTATTCCCGAAAGGTTGTAGGGATTGTCCCAGAGGATCGTTCCCTTGCCCCCCTGGGTTTCTCCGAAGGGTATATGGAAACTTTCGGCGAATTGCTCCAGCGCGGGGCCGGCGCAGGAATACCGTACCCCGCCGCCGCAGATCACCAGGGGCTTTTTCGCCGCTTTGAGCAGCGCCGCCGCCCGCTCGATCTGTCCCCTGGTGGGGATCCGCCGCTCGATGTGGTGGACCCGCTTTGCGAGAAATTCCCCGGGGTAATCGTACACTTCCCCCTGTACGTCCTGGGGGAGGCTTACCGTTACCGCTCCGGTATCCGCCGGGTCGGTAAGCACCCGGAAGGCGTTGATAAGGGCCGTCATAAGCTGTTCGGGCCGCTGTACCCGGTCCCAGCAGCGGCTTACCGCCCGGAAGGAATCGCTGGCGGTATTGGTGTAATCCGTGGGGATTTCAATCTGCTGGAGTACCGGATCGGGCTGGCGGCAGGCAAAGGCGTCCGACGGCAGGAAAAGGACCGGCACATGGTTCGCCGTGGCAACGGCGGCGGCGTTTACCATGTTAAGGGCCCCGGGCCCGATGGAAGAGCAGACCGCCATCATCTTGAGACGGTTGTTTTGCTTGGCAAAACCGACCGCCGCATGGCCCGCCCCCTGCTCGTTCTTCGCCTGGTAAAAACGAAGGGATGTTTTTCCCGATGCCAGGGCCTCCCCCAAACCCACCACCACGCCGTGTCCGAAGATACCGAAGACGCCTTCGACGAATTTGATTTCCTTTCCGTCATATTCCACATATTGGTTGTCCAGGAAACGCAGCGCCGCCTGGCCTGTCGTAAGCCGTATTGTTTTGCCCATGCTTCGCTCCTTACTGTATTCGTATTATGCGCGGTTTATCGCCGCGGATTCCAGATATCCTTTTCGTCTCCCATTACCCATTGGTGTTCTTTGACAACAATGGGGGTGTTGGTGGCCGGCCCGTCGTGGGCGCCGTCAATATGCCGGATCACCCAGAGGTACCACATGGCATAGCCCGGAGCGGTTACCTGGGGATGGACCTGGCCCTCCCGGATGAGGATCGTATCCTTGTCCCGGATAAGGTACGGGGTATCCCCGATAGCGGTAAGGCCGAACCCCTGTTCGGGCTTAAACCGGTAATGGTAGATTTCAGGCTGGGGATGATGATGGGGCGGATAGCTTGACCACTTGCCCGGTACGCCTATCACTTCGCCTATCACCAGGTTTGACTCCCGACGGTTGGTGTCGTCAAAACAGGTCCTGACGATGCGGGTGGATGTTTCCCGCATGGTTCCTTCGCCGCGGAATTCGCTCCGGCATTCTTCGGGGGTAAAAAGCCTGGCCCCGAACCTTTTCGGGTTGTCCGTAGCGGTATGGTACAATTCCGCCCCGTCCTTACCGGCGGTGATGGAAACCTTCGATTCCCTGGGGAACGAAAGGCACCAGGGGGAATAATCGAACAGATCCGGCCGGGAAATTTCCCTGTTTTCAGAGGCCCCTCCGTTTACGCTCCAGGCGATCTGTACGTTTCCCCGGGCCAAAAGCAGGCACTGTTCGTCGGTTGGGCTCGAGCCTTCCCAGCGCTCTCCCGGCAGCAGGGTTATCACCCCAAAGTCCATGAGCATATCCGCCGCGGCGCCGCTGCGGGTAACCAGGGGGGTGTACCCCCGGGCAAAGGGTGGTTTATGATGAAACTGCATCCCTCTTCCTCCTTATGGGTCGGGATAGATACCCGCCGGGGCTTCCGCGTCCCGGCGGTTTTGGGTGTTTTATGCCCTGACTTCGTCCACTGAAACAGGCCGCTTTTCTTTGAGGGATTTTCCCGCCGCCAGGGCGGCGTACATATTTTCAAGGCCGTCTTCCCCGGTTACCGCCACGGGTTTATTTTGGAGGACCGCCTCGGTAAAAGAGACCATCTCGGCCACAAAGGCCCCTTGGTACCGTTCCAGGAAAAAATAGAGGGGCTTTTCCCCGGTTACCGCCTGTTCGGTATAGAGCTTAACCGTATTGGGAAGGTCGTTTTCCGCCAGGGCCGCCCCCTTGGAACCAAAAACCTCCACCCGCTGATCGTAACCGTAGACCGCTTTTCGGGAATTATCGATAACCCCGATAGCCCCGTTGGAGAAACGCAGGGTAACCATGGCGGTATCCACGTCCCCGGCTTTGCCGATCTCCGGGTCCACCAGGACCGCCCCGGCGGCGTAAACTTCGGCGATCTCGCTCCCCGCCTGAAACCGGGCCATGTCAAAGTCGTGGATCATCATGTCGATGAAGATCCCCCCGGAAACCGCCACGTATGCCGGGGAGGGGGGCGCCGGGTCCCGGGAAGTGATCTTGACCAGTTGAACCTGGCCGATCTCCCCGGCCAAGGTATAGTCCCGAATCCGGCGGAAGTTATGATCAAAACGCCGGTTAAAGCCTATCTGTAGTTTAACCCCCGCCTTTTTAGCCGACTCCAGGGCGGCCTTGACCTTGGGCACCGAGAGGTCTATGGGTTTTTCGCAGAAGATCTGCTTTCCCGCCCCGGCGGCGGCGGTGATGAGGTCCGCGTGGGTATCGGTGGAACTACAGATGATCACCGCGTCTATGCCGGGATCGGCCAGGAGGTCCCCGGGCTCTTTGGAAAGGATCCGCGCTCCCAGCCCTTTGGCCCACTCTTCCTGTTCGGCGGTAAGGTTAATGTCCGCCAGCCCTTCCAGGCGGGCCCGGGGGATAAACCGGGCGATATTTTCCCCGTGGATTTTTCCGATCCGCCCCGCGCCGATAACGCCGATCCGTAATGGTTCCATAGCGATTCCTCCTTTTGTCGGATACGCCGGCCTTCTTTGGGATGAAAACCGGAACTTCTCCTGAGCCAGCTTAAAACAGGAGTTTTAAAACAACTCCTATCTGAAAACGTTCTTAGTATTGAATATATCATAACAGCGGAGGGAAGGTTTGTAAAGAGGCCTTTTTAAGAGCCGGTAAAATTCCTCCCTTGTTTATTTCTATATTATACAATGAATTACAAACGCAAAATTTTTTTCATTTTTTTCTTGACAAAATTTCAAAGTAGGGTATACTAAATAGGAAATCGTTTGCAAGAGAGGGGAGGTCCAAAAATTCAGCCGGTTTTGATAGTGGCTCAAACAGGAAAAAAGGCATGGTAAATATCAAAGATATAGCCCGACAGGCCGGGATGTCGGCTTCCACTGTTTCCAGGGTCGCAAACGGGAAAAAGCACGTGAGTTCGGACAAGCGGCAGCGGATTCTTCAAATAATAGAAGAAACCGGCTATGTTCCCAACAAGGCGGCCCGGGCAATGGTACTCAAAAAAACCTCTTCGGTGGGCCTGGTGATTCCGGATACGTTCAATATTTTCCAGCGGCAGCTTTTTTCGATCATCGAGCGGAGCCTTGAGTCCTTCGGTTATTATACCATGTTCTTTTTTTCGAAATTTGAGGATATCAGCGAGGAGCATTGCCTGAATAAGCTTAAGGCCGAAAATCTTGACGGCATCATTATGGTTCATGAGATGAAGAACGCCGCTTTTTATGATTATCTGAACAAGGTCGGTATACCGGCGGTTACCGCCACCTTCAGCTTTCCGGGGATTCCCGCCATTCATGTAAACGAAGAGCAGGCCGCCACCGATGCGGTTAATCATCTTGTTTCCCTTGGACACCGTGATATGGTCATGATTTCCGGGGACGGTTTTACCTTTGGCCGCCAGCGGGCGGAAGGTTTTTTCCAGGCCCTGACCGGGGCGGACATCGCTTTGGAAGCCGGCAGGGTGGTTTTTGTCCGGAATTATACCGCCGAATTTGGTATGTACGGTATGCGGGAGCTTCTGCTCAGGCGGGGCGGGGGGCAGGATTTTACCGCCCTTTTTGCCGCTACCGACGAGTTGGCCATTGGGGCCATACGGGTGCTTCAGGACGCGGGCCTGCGGGTGCCGGAGGATATTTCCGTGGTCGGCTTTGACGATGTGGATATTTCCAGCTATATGATTCCCCGGCTGACCACGGTACGCCAACCCATTAAAGAGATTGGCGAGCAAACCGCTTGGGCCCTGCATCGGATTATAACGGGGGGCGGCGCCGTTCCGGAAGACCAGGTACTGCCCTACCGGCTTATTATCAGGGAATCAACCCGGGCGATTTGACCGCCGGCATCCCGGGGGAAGGTTTTGCCGGGCGGTAGCCCTAGCAGTTTGTTGCGCTTCAGCGCAAAATCGTATAAAAATTCACAAAAGTGAATTTTTATACCCTGCAAACTGCATAAAGGAGCCCGATAATCGAGGATTTTTTGCATATCTATGC
>JAISOO010000146.1 GCA_031275595.1 Spirochaetaceae bacterium
CACCTGGAACGTCAACCCCTCCGAGGCCCTGCTGGAGGGTACTATCCGCGCTTTTTCTACGGAAAAACTCACCGGTATTGCGGAGGGCCTGGGAAGAATATGCCGGGGCATCGAGGAAAGCGAGGGCGTTGAAATAGCGTATACCTGGCGGATCAATACCTATTCCACCGACAACGACCCGGCCCTGACCGAATGGGCGGCCGAAACAGCGCGAAGCCTGGATCTCCCCGTGGCGCCCTATCCCCCGGCCATGGGCGGCGAGGATTTTGCCCTGTATCAGCGGCGGATCCCCGGGGTTTTTTTGAATATCGGCGTGGGCAGCCCCCGGGAACTGCACAACCCCGGCTTTATCGCCAATCCCGCGCCCCTTTCCACCGCCGCGGAACTGCTGGCGGCCCTAGGCAAAGGCTCCCTGGCCCGCCTGGCCCGAAATTCCCGGCCTCCTTTGGCATAATTCCCCCTCCCGGTTGGGGAGAAGGGGATAAAAACGGGAATAATACCGGATAGAAGCAAATACTTTGCTTTCAAGTGAAATGCCCTTGACAAAACCGTTAATATAGGACAATGTTCCCAAATTAATTAAATAATTTTACCTAAGTGTATAAAATAGGACAATGCAAGATTCCGAATGTTAATAATACTTAGGAGATAGACAAGGGGGACCGTCATGGATCGTGAATTCGTAGCGCGAATGGAGAAATCCCTGACCGATCTCAAAACGGAGATCATTTCAAATTTAATCGTCAGTAATGAGGATTTTAAAGAAATTGTGGAAGGTATGGATCCAAAGGATTTAGCGGATATTGCTTCCGATGATATTGACCGAAAGATGATTGAGGCTATCGGCGCGCAGGACCTCAAGCGGCTCAAGTTGATAGATTCCGCGCTCACCAGAATACAGCAGGGAAAATACGGCCTCTGTGTCAAATGCGGCAAACGGATACCGCAGGACCGGCTCGAGGCGATACCCTATGCGCTGATGTGTATCGGGTGTAAAACCGTGGAGGAACGGAGAAACCGGTAAACCGGGGTTCCGGAGCCTTAGAGGGGATCCCCGGTCCACACCGGGCGGCCCTGGCGCCTTCCCCCGAAGAGGACCACCTGGGTATAGCCCGCCTCCATGATGGTTTTTCGGGCTTCGGCGTAATACCCCCCCAGATGTTCCGCCCGGTGGGCGTCGGCGGTAATGGTCAGGGGGATGTTTTTTTCTTTCAGGAGCCGTAAAAACCGCAGGCCTGGATAGGTTTCATCCACCCAGCCCCGGATGAGGCCTCCGGTATTAACCTCCACGACGATGCCGGATTGGGCCGCCAGCTCGGCGGTTTTTTGCAGGCCCCTAAGGTAGGTTTTACTTTTCCGGGAAAAAAACTGTTCCCCCCGGTTGTTTTTTTTGACAAGATCCGGGTGAGCCAGCAGATCAAAGCCCCCGGCGCGGATCATATCGTCCATCGCGTTCCAATAGGTTTCCATTACCCCTTCGCCGTCGCCCCCGAAATGTTCCCGGACCTTTTGGCTGAACTCTTCCAAGGGCTCGTCCACCGTAAAGGGAAGGGACCCGTCCGGGGGAATCACATAGTGGACTGAACCGATAAGATAGTCCAGCCCCAGGGATTGAAAATCCCGGTCCGCGGGGCCGATCATCCCCTGGATATAATCAACCTCAAGGCCGGTGTAGATCGGGAGCTTTCCCGCCCAGCGGAGGCGGGCCGAAAGAACCCCGTCAAGGTATTCCTGGAACCGGTCATCGGGTATATGCCAATCCGAGGCCAGTCCGGTCTTTTTATGGATTGGCGCGTGGGAGCTAAAGCCCAGGGAAGCAAAACCCCGCTCATAGGCCGAACGGCAGAAGGTTTCGATGTCGTCCCTGCCGTCGCAAAAGGTGGTATGGGTATGAAGGGAGGAATACACCATATTAATCCCCCATAAAGGTTTCCGCCGCCGCTTTAAACCGGATAAAAGCTTCCCCCAGGGAGGGGAGACCCGCGTCTATTTCGTCCCGATTCATGGTTTTGTAGGCCTGTTCCAGTCTTGCGGCGGTCCGGCCCAGTTCCTGACCCGAGAGCGTCAGGGCGCTGCCCCTGATGGTATGGGCTATGCGCCGCCCTTCCTGCCAGTCTCCCCCTTCCGCCAGGCCGGAAAGCCCGTCGATCTGGCCGGCGGTCCGTTCCAGAAAACGGCGGAGCAGGGATTTTACGGTTTCGGTTTCGTCAAGAAAGGTATCCAGCAGATCCTCGCCGTTGAAAACCACGGGGTCTTTGGTGAGGGAAACCGGAGCCGCCGGCGATACCGGGGCCGCGCCGCCTACCTCCACCGGCATGACCCGCACCGGGGAAGCCCGCTTTACCCCCCGGGAAATCACCGCCGCCGGGTTTGCCTCCGGAACAGGGCGCGGCGGGGAGGCCGGCAACGCCTCCATCGCCGGGCCGGGCCGGCCATCTCCGAACCCGGGCTCTAGGGCTTCGGGGAAGGGTTCCGCCGGCGGGACCGTACCGCAGGCGGCCTCCTCCGGCTGGGGATGGGTATGTAAGCCCGCTTTGGCCAAAAGCCCCCGCCCGGAACCCGGCCCGCCCTTCTCCGGGGAAGGTATCCATTTGCGGAGCAGGACTTCGATATCGGAACGTTTGAAGGGTTTGCGCAAAATATCATCGATCCCGGCCTGTAAACACCGGGTATCCTCCTCCGGAAGGGCGCTGGCGGTTACGGCGACAATCGGCTTGGCGAATCCCCGCTCCCGCAGCTTTTGGGCCGCTTCATACCCGTTCATCCGGGGCATCTGAATATCCATAAAGACCAGGTCCACCGGGAAAGCTCCGGCCTTATCCAGGGCCTCAAAACCATCCTCCGCGGGAATAGAACCGTACCCCAGTTTTTCCAGGATCATTGTCAAAAGCTTTTGATTGACCGGATGGTCCTCGGCGATTAATACCAGGGGTTTACCGGCGGTATTGGCCGGGAACGGGCCATGGGGATCGGCCGCTTCCCTGAAAATCTCCCCGGATTGAACCGTTTCGGAACGGGAAAGCCTCCCCTGTTCCGAGGCCGCTTCCAAGTCAACCGGGGGTTCCGAGAGGGTCTGGGCAATGATTTCCGCCAAGTCCCGCCGTTTGATAGGTTTATTGATATAGGCGTTAAACCACTGAAGCAGGGTCATCTTCGCGTCCGCCTCCAGCAGTCCGTGGGGGACCATCAGGATAAGCCGGGTAGCGTTGATGTCCTTGTCCCGGTTAATTTCCGCGGCCAGCCGCCAGCCGTCCATCCGGGGCATGATCATGTCGATCAGGCACAGCCCGTAGGGCTTCTTTTCCCGGGCCGCGGTCCGCAGCAGCCCCAGGGCTTCTTCGCCGGAGGCCGCCATGCCGGTATCCCGGTACCCGATATCCTGTAAATAATCATGGATGATAAGCCGGCTCTCCTCCCGGTCATCCACGAGGAGGATCCGGTTGCCGGGAATTTCCTGCCCCCAGGGGGCCGGTTCCGCGGGGGCAGGCGCCCGTTGTATGGGTATGGAAAAACGGAATATGGAACCGCCCCCTTCCCGGGGAACCATCTCTATCCTGCCCCCCATAAGTTCCACCAGGTTGCGGGAGATGGCCAGCCCCAGGCCGGTACCGCCGAAGTGCCGGGTGTTGGAAGGATCCGCCTGGAAAAAGGTGGTAAAAAGCCGGCTCCGGCTTTCTTCCGGTATACCGATGCCGGTGTCCACCACCGCCGCCGTAACCGCTTCCCGGCCCTCAAAATCCGTGAGCCCGGCGGAAATGGTTACACTCCCTTCGGGGGTAAATTTAACCGCGTTTTTTACGAGGTTTATGATGATCTGCCGGAATTTATAGGGATCTCCCCGGATGGTGATGTTCAGTTCCCGGGAGATATTCAGGGCGATTTCCAGGCCCTTTTTATGGGCCTCCAGGGCGATCATCTCCACCGCCTGTTCAACGGTTTGTTCAAGATTAAAATCGGTGTATTCCAAGGCTATCTTGCCCGCTGCTATCTTGGAAATATCCCGAATCTCGTTGATCAGGGAGAGGAGGACCTCGGCGGCGAATTTGACCTGCCGGGAGTATTCCGCCTGCTCCCGGTCGAGTTTGGTGTCCTGGAGCAATTCGGTCATGCCGATGATGGTTTGTATGGGGGTACGGATCTCGTGGCTTATATTGGCCAGAAACTGGCTTTTGGCCTCCATGGCCCGTTCGGCCACTTCCTTATCCTCTTGAAGCCGTTCCCCCTCCTGCCGTTCTCTGGTCTGGTCATGCATGGTGAAACCGATAAAGGGCCCCTGCCATGGGGGCCGCGTACCGGGGACGGCGGCGATGACCCAGGCGCAGATCCGAAACCAATGGAGGATATTTTGGCTGTCATGAAAGGGGGCCTCAAATTCCACCTGCCTGATGGTGCCAGTGGTTAACCGGGAGAAAAAATTGGCAAACCGGACGGTTTCACGGATGGAGAGATAGCTGGGGCTTGAGGGGCTCCCGGAACCGGAGAGTCCCTCCATGAGTTCATTAAACCGGGGATTCGAAACAAGGATAAGCCCGTTTTTATCCGCGATGGCCATGGCCACCGACGATTCTTCAAAAAGTCTAAAAAAGGGGCTGCTCTGTTGTTCTAATTCCATAGGCATGGATAACCTTTAAAAGCTGGATCTGAGGATTTCCACGGTTTTCTTCAAAATATCATCCGGCTTTAAGGGTTTTACCAGATAACTTTTTATTCCCAGTTGGAAAGCCTGGATCACCGTGTCCCTTTGGGTGACCACGGATAACACAATAACCGGCGGACGGTTGTTTACGGTCCTGAGGGTCCGTAAAACATCAAAACCATCTATGTTGGGCATCAGCAAGTCCAGAAACACCAGGTCAAAGACTTCGGTCTCGGCATCCGCCAGGTAGCTGGCGCCGTCGGAATAGGTTTTAACCGTGGTCCCCAGGGACTTGAAGGTGTTTTTTATCAGTTCCTGAATCGCAAAGTCGTCATCCACCGCGGCGATGGTCAAATTTTTAATGAGCTCTTTTATGTTTTCCCCGTTTGATTTTTCTTCGGTCTCAAAATGGAGGTGCATAAATTCACCCTTACCCCTATTATCTACGGATAATACCCTTTTTTCAAGAATTTCCGCTTCTTTTCCGTCATATTCCGCGGTATCGGCGAATTGCTCAAAGAGCCCGTTCAGGGCATACTGTAAATTGGAAATCACTTCAATATCGGCGTATTCCTTTTGCCCTTCAATAAATTTACGTAAAAAGGCGTCGTTGGTCAAAAAGCGGATGTTTTTTTGCGCCGCCTTTGAGGATGTAAGGATCACCTCCAGCAGCTTCTTAATATTCGGAGCGTCGGCAAAGCCCAGGGTGATGTCGCTGAGCATCACGATGATCTTGGGCAGGCGGATCTCGTAGAGGGCGATAAACTCCCGGATCTTAAAATAGAGGAGATCCAACTTATCCCGGTTAAGCCCCTGGGCTATCTCCACAAAAATAATATCGTCGTTTACGTGGGCCTCCACTATCCCCGGGGTTTCATCGATATCAAAGCTGACCCCCAGGATTTTCTTTATCGCGGCACAGAGGGCATCAATTTTGACCGGTTTGGTGAACACCTTTTTAACATCGTAGGGAACCAGCTCAATGAGCCGGTTCTGGCCGATATGCCGGGCCATGATGATTACCGGGGTATTTACCGTGTTGGGACTTTCTTTTTTCTGTTTAAGGACCTCCAGGCAGCCGTTTTTTTTCAGGTGGTAATCCATAATAATCAGATCCGGCACCTGGGTCCTGAGCTTTGAGATGCCGTCCAGGGTATTGATGGCAACGGTTACTTCCACCTCCGGGGCATCCAGTTTCGATTTTAAGTATTCACGAAGTAAGGGTGATTCATCGATAACAAGGATTTGCTTCATGGTTTCCTCTAAATTATGCGTAAGGGAGCCTCCCCCGGTCAGATCCCGTCCTATTGTAGGACAGCGGGGAGGTTCTGACAAGTACGGTACGGGTCCGGATGGCCGGAGGGGGGAGCCGCCGGTATCCGGGTTTACCCTGGGACGCTCCGAAAAATCCTCCTCCGCCGGTAAAGCCGGCCCGGCACATCAGGAATTTTGTACCCCGGATAAAAAAATACCGCCGGCGTAAGGGGCTTTCTTGACATTCGTCTCAGGGTCTTCTAAATTTATCTAAAGGAGGAGCCTTTCCCAAAACCCGGTTGGTTTTGGGAAAGGCTTCCGAAAAAGCGGTCTAAAGCCCGCTTTTTCCAATAAATCTAAGGTTGCTTTCCCAAAAACTGAAGTTTTGGGAAAGCCT
>JAISOO010000155.1 GCA_031275595.1 Spirochaetaceae bacterium
GGGTCTTTAACTTCTAAATTTTCCATATCTGTCTGGGGAGTGCTCTGCTATCCCACTCCCCAAACTCTTTTCACTTCCCCTGTTGACAAAGCCGTACTATTTTTTACAATATAGTAATGCAAGAAAAAAATCCTCGTCCCCCCAGGGGAAACCTGTCATTTTCGGTTATTTGGATTGCGGCTACCTTGGCGCTTTGCGGCCTATTTATCCTCGCTTCCGTACCCAGGGCGGAGGCCCAGGGCGCCGAACAGGATGTTACCAGGCGGTATACTTCCATAATTCAGAACGTCTTTGAATTTATCCGGAATCATTATGTGGAACAGGTGGATCCCAAGGCGATTTACGAAGGGGCCATGGCCGGTATGTTCCAGGCCCTGGGAGACCCCTATTCGTCCTTTTTGCCGGAATCGGAAATGTCGGATCTGAATGATACTACTCAGGGAAACTTTGGCGGCGTGGGGCTCTATATTTCCAAGCCCACGGGGGAGCGGCCCGACGGCGGCCCCCCCTATGTGGAGGTGGCCTCTCCTATTGAGGATACCCCTGGCTGGCGGGCGGGGATAAACCCCGGGGACCTCATCATCGAAATAAACGGGGAATCCACGGACAAATTGACCATGGACGAGGTCTTGGGCCGCCTGCGGGGAACGCCGGGGGTCGAGATCAAGCTGCTTATCCGCCGGGGGGAAAAGCTGGAGTTCCCCGTATCCCTGACCCGGGCGATTATCGAGGTTCCCACGGTAAAACACGACATGATTGGGGATATTGGGTATCTCAGGCTGCTCACCTTTACCCCCATGAGCGTGGATCGAACCAGGGAAGCCCTGGAGGAATTTAAGTCCAAGGACTATAAGGGTTTTATCCTGGATCTGCGAAATAATTACGGGGGGCTCCTGCAGTCCGCCGTAGGCATCAGCGACCTCTTCCTGGAAGGGGGGGTGGTGGTATCCACCAAATCCCGGATTCCCGCGGAAAACGCCGTGTTTAATGCCCGCCGGGCTGTTACGGTTCCCGCCAATATTCCCATCATTGTACTCATCAACCGGGGTTCCGCCTCGGCGTCGGAGATAGTGGCGGGGGCGCTCAAGGACCGCGGCCGGGCGTATTTGGTGGGGGAAAAGTCCTATGGGAAGGGCTCGGTACAGCAGGTCTATCCCCTGGATAAGGCGGGGTTTCGGATTACTACCGCCCGGTACTATACCCCCAGCGACGTGAATATCGACAAAATCGGCATACCCCCGGACCGGGAGGTATTGTTCCCCGAAATTACCGTTGAGGATGCGGAAAAGCTGAATGTTCTTATCGCCACAAACCGCATACCATCCTTTATAAAGGACAATCCCGAAGCCTCCTCAGCCCAGATAGACGCCTTTGCCAGGGAATTAAACGCCGAATATCCGATAGATATATCCCTGCTCCGGCGGCTCATCCGGAATGAGCAGAACAGGACCATCATAGCCCCGGTATACGATATGGAATACGATGTCCAGCTCCAGGAAGCGGTCCGGATCCTGCAAAGCGGGAGCTACGGCCAACTGATGCAGAATACCAAGACCCTAAGGGCCCTGCAGGATGAGGCCGCCTTGGAAGAAGGGACCGCCCTGGCCTCATAATGGGGGCCTTGCCGGGATGAAACGCTTTATCCTGCCTGCCCCGCCGGATTCCCGGGGGATGATCCGGCTGTCCGGGGATGATTATCATTACCTGGCCCGGGTCAGGCGGCTTGGCAGGGGGGCGGTTTTTGAGGCCCTGCTGCCCTCCGGCGAGGAGGTCCGGGTGCGGGTTCGAGCCGTGACCCGTTCCGGCCTAACGGGGGAGTGCCTTTTGGGCACGGATGATGGGGCCGCCCTTTCCCCTCAGCCGCAGCCCTGGCCGCCGGATATGCCGCGCCTGGTGCTTTTCCAGGCCCTGCCTAAGGGCGCTAAAATGGACCTCATAGTCCGGCAGGCCGCCGAGGGGGGCATCGCCGAGATTGTCCCCTTTGTATCCGGCTATTCGGTCCCCCGGGTTCGGGGGGGCGGCCCGGAGGACGGAAAAGTTGCGCGCTGGAGGCGGATTATCAAGGAGGCCCGGCAGCAGAGCGGCTCGCCGGTTGCTACCGCCATTCAAGTTCCCGGTTCGGTGGACACCGTTTTGGACTACTGGAAGGCCCTCCGCAGCCGGCATTCCGGGGCCCTGGGGCTCCTCTTCCATCTGCCCGTACCGGAAGGACCTGGCGGGCCGGGGGCCCCGCCGCTAAATCAACCCCTTGAACAGGGCAGTTTTCATGGGTATCTTAATACTAAGCCTGAAATAGTAGCTCTGGTCATAGGTCCCGAGGGGGGATTTTCCCCGGAAGAGGCCTCGCGGTTTGCGGCGGCGGATTTTAAGTCCCTGGTCATGGGAAACACTGTTTTAAGGGTAGAAACCGCCGCGCTCTATGCCGCGGCGGCGGTACGTATTATTCTTTTGGAGAGAGCATCGTGGACGCTGAAACCCCGGTAAGCGTGGAACGGATCAGTTTGTTAAAGGTTCCCCTGGATATAGTGTCCCAGGAAGGTTTATCCGGCAAGATCCAGGAATTATTGGCCGGTAAGGAAAATGGGAAAAATATCGTATTACTCTCCCTCTGGGATCTGCTGCGGGCCCGGAGGAATGGGGAATACCGTTCCTTTATCCTGGGCGCGGCCCTGGTTATTCCGATTTCAAAAAGCCTGGTTGGGGGCGTCCGCTTTCTAACCGGCAAGACTCCGGTCCGGTACATGCCCTTTGATTTTATCATCAACCTCTTAACCATTTTGGAAAAACGGGAATTGTCCCTCTATATTCTGGGGGGAAAGCTGCGGGTCCTTAAAAAGACCGAAAAAAACATCCGCCAGACCTTTCCCGGCCTGCGGGTGGTAGGCCGTTATCCGGGAACGTTTAAACGCCACGAAGAGGGAACCATCCTCCAGGCCATCCGAAAGGCCTCTCCTTCCCTCTTATTAGTGGGCAAGGGGGTCCACGGCGCGGAACGCTGGATAGCCAAAAACAACACCCTCCTCAATTCGGGCCTTCGCCTTTGGTGCAGTGATATTTTTGATGTCTTCTCGGAGCGGAAAAAACGTCCTTCCCGTTCCACCTTTGACCGGGGCCTTGAATGGATAGGCTTTTGCTTCCGGAATCCCCTGCGGTTTTTTCGGATCTTCGCCTATTTTTATTACAAATTGCTGCTCCTGGTATACCGCCTGTTCAAGTAGGGGGGGGCGGAAGGCCGGCGGTTCCTAATCGGGGATACCCTCAGGGCCGCTTTTTTTCCCCAGCCGGGCGGCTTTGGCGAATATGTTTTCCAGGTATCTGCCTTCACCGATGGTCAAAGCGGCCCGGGAGAAGATGTCCCTGAGGAATTGCTCCTGGGCTTCCCTGCCGGGTTGTTTGTAAAAACCCAGGGAGGCCAGGGAGCCGCTTATGGAGCGGACCAGTTCTTCCAGACGGGCCTGCTCCAGGGGCGCCCACCGGGTCCCCGCGGAGGGCCCCTCCTGGGGCGTTCCGGGGCCGGGGGCCAGGGCCCGGAACAGCTCATACCCGTAGATCTGTACCGCGTGGGAAAGGTTCAGCGAGGGAAAGGCCCGGTCCGCGGGAATATGGGAAGCCAGGTTGCAGAGCCCCAGTTCGGGGCCTTCAAGCCCGGTCCGTTCATTCCCAAAGACCAGGGCCGCGGTTCCCGGCCGTTTCCGCAGATATTCCGCGGTTTCCCCCGGGCTCAGGGTAAAGGACTTCCGGTCATGCCCCCGCCGCCGGGTGGTGCCGATGACCATGGCGCAGTCCGCCACCGCGGCGGCCAGGGAGCCGAATACCTCAGTCCCCTCCCAGACTTCTTCCGCATGGACCGCCCGGGCACGGATGGTTTCTTCTTCCAGGGGGGCCGGGGAGACCAGTCGAAGCCGGGAAAGGCCCATATTCTTCATGGCCCTGCAGACGGCCCCCACGTTCCCCGCTTCGGAGGGCCGGCAAAGAATGATAGCAATATCCGATAAAAACATAGTACATATTACAGAAAAGTAGTACATTATTAGAAGTATGGAAAAGGTTTTTACCGGCCGGCGGGCCCTGGTTATCGGCGGGTCCGGGGGTATCGGCAGCGCCGTGGCGGTCCGTTTGGGGGCCCTGGGCGCCAGGGTTATGGTTCATGGGGGCTCTTCCCAGGAACGGCTTGACCGGACCCTGGGGCTTATCCGGGAGGCCGGCGGCCAGGGAGAGGGTTTTCTGTGCCCCGCCGATACCCCCGGCGCGGCGGAACGGATCCTGGCCCGTGTTCCCGCGCCGGATATCCTGGTATGCGCCTGGGGGCCCTTTAAACGGGCTCCTCCGGAGGAGTTGAGCCCCGAAGATTGGCATTATTTGATACAAAATAACCTGATTTTCCCCGGAATTTTGGTTTCTTTGATTTTATGTGATATGATTAATAATGGATGGGGACGAATTTTGTTATTTGGAGGTACAAATACCGATACCATTCGGGGGTTTTCCAGCACCGCCGCATATTCGGCGGCGAAAACGGCCCTGGGCGTCCTGGCAAAATCGGTGGCTAAATCTGCCGGTTCCTATGGGATTAGCTGTAATGTCCTGTGTCCGGGCTTGACGGATACCGAATATACGGATAAAACAGTTAAATCGTATAATCAAAGCCGGAGTCCCGGCGGCAGGGTTCTGGATCCGGTAGAAATTGCCCGTTTAGCGGTGGATATTTTAGAAAATCCGCAGGTAAATGGCGCAATAATACCTGTTGACAGGGGGGTGGTATTGTAATTTTTTGTAAATGGTTAGAAAATAGTTGTGTAAGAACCGGGCGTTTATACGGAGGTTGGATGTTATCAGGTTGACAAAGACTTTTGAAATTATAATATATTTTATAATACATATTGAAACATTGGCCGCCGATATTATAGAATGAAGATCACTTATAATAGTCTGTTAGCCTCCACGGAGGCGCCGATTATTGGACGAAGGGAGCGTCATGACTAACAACGATATTGTTCCTGGATTTGATGACGAAAAAGATGAGAGCCTCAAGATAAAACTTCAAAAAGTCAATGAAGTTGAAGGTTGTTTGGTCTTATACCTTACGGGGTATATTGATACCTATAATTCTAATTATTTTCAGAAACGGGTTGCTAAAGCTATCGAAGCTGGTTTCATCAGGCTTGTTTTTCAATGCGGCGGGTTAAATTACGTGTCTTCCACCGGCATTGGGTCCTTTACCGCCTTTCTGAAATCGGCAAAACCCCGGGGTGGCGATCTGGTGCTTTTGGAGATCCAGCCTAAGGTATATGAGGTATTTCAACTTTTGGGGTTTTCGCAGTTTTTCAATATTAAAGATAATTTAGATGATTCCATTAATTTTTTCCGTAGTGGATCATCCGCGGAGCAGGTTTCTCTGTTCCCCAAAATTTTTGCCTGCCCCATATGCTCAAAGAAGCTCAAGGCGGTAAAACCGGGCCGGTTCCGCTGTTCCGAATGTAAAACAATTTTGGCCATTGATAATGCGGGACAGGTGTTTCTGGGATAAATTTCAGCGTATAATCGGTGTCTTTACCGTACCTTCAAAGAGGGTTCCATGGCGGTTAATAAAATTGAACAATACCTTATCGATCTTCTGGTTACCTATAGGGAAATAGGTAAAAATATATGGCTTATTGACGACGGAGAGCATAGTTTGGCCGGAGTAGCGGTCATGCTTGACGAACCCCTGGTTGTTTTCAGAGTCGTTGTTATGGATGTCCCCCGGGAAAACCGTTTAGAATTGTTTACCAAGCTTTTGGAACTGAACGCCAGCGATGTAGTGCATGGCGCCTATGCGCTGGAGGATGATAAAATCGTTTTAATTGATACCCTGGAGTATGAAACCATGGATTATACTGAATTCAGGGCCACCCTGGACGCTTTCAGCCTGGCCCTTACTCAGCATTATCCGGTTCTTTCCAGCTACCGAAGGTAGCAAGCTACCGGAGGTAGCTGCCGGAGCTAGATTGATGATAGCGGCTGTGGCGCCTATCATGAGTATATCCCTTTGTCGTGCACAGGAGGCCGGATAAGATGGGAATTTTTTCAAGATTAAAAACCCTTATTTCATCAAACGTGAATGATATGATAAATAAGGCGGAAAACCCGGAAAAAATGCTCAACCAGCTTCTGATTGACATGAATGAGCAGCTTATTGAGTCCAAAAAAGCGGTTGCCATGGCCATTGCGGACGAAAAGAAGCTTGAGCGGGAAATGCAGAACCAGGAGGG
>JAISOO010000054.1 GCA_031275595.1 Spirochaetaceae bacterium
CCCAGGGAATAACAGCCGATGTCCGCGGTGATCGCCACCGACGGAAGCCCCGCCGTTGCCCGTTTGATGGTTTCATAGCTGTCCCCATGGGGGCAGCCTGCGCAGAGTTGGGGCGGGCGTTCCGGGAGCCGCGTTACATCCAAAGTCCCGGCCGCTTCGCGCTGCGCTTGGCAAAGCTGCGGCGGGCGCTCCGGGAGCCGCGTTACATCCAGGGTCCCGGCCGCTTCGCGCTGGGCTTGGCAGGTGAGTACCGTGGGCCGGGGGGGCAGGCCCAGGGCCTCCCGTACCTTGCCGGGGTCCAGTTCCCCGGTACGGGGCACCGTGCCGTCAAACCGCCCCGAAACCGCCGCCGCCGGGGGCAGGATACCCCGGAGCTTCTCCTCGATAAAGGGCTGGCCTTCCTCGATCACCAGGATCCGTTCCGCCCCCCGGCAGAGCCGGCGGATCGATTCGGCTGGGAGGGGATAGGCGGCGATATGGAGCCGGGCGGGAACCCGTCCCCCCCGGGATTTTACCAGATCCTCAAAATTTTCCTCGTAGTAGTTACCCCCCAGGCCGGAGGTGATCACCGCGAGGCTTTTGTCTTCGCCCTCCCCGGTATTGGCGGGATGGGCCGTTGACCAGGCCAGGAGTTCCCCTTGTTTGTCGATCAGGGAGCGGTAATTCCGCCGGGCATAGGCGGGAAGGAGCATCCACTGGGTTTTGTCCTCCGCTTTGGAAAGGGGATTTTGCTCCCGGACGGGGGCAAGGCTTACCGCCCCCCGGGCGTGGGAAAGCCGGGTGGTCAGGCGCAGCATCACCGGGACCCGGAACCTTTCGGAAACCTCAAAGGCTTCCCGGGTCATATCGTAGGCCTCCTGCTGGTTCCGGGGTTCCAGACAGGGGGTCAGGGCAAAGGCAGCGTAAAACCGGGAATCCTGCTCGTTCTGGGAACTGTGCATCCCCGGATCGTCCGCCACGGCGATCACGAGGCCCCCCTTGATCCCCAGGAGGGCGCCGTTGATAAAGGGGTCCGATGCCACGTTGAGGCCCACGTGTTTCATGGTAACGAGGGCACGGCGGCCCGCGAAGGATACCCCCAGCCCCGCTTCCAGGGCGGTCTTTTCGTTGGCGCACCACCGGGCAACGGGCCCCCCGGCCCCGCTTTGGCGGGCCTTTTGGTATTCGCCGATAAGGTACTCCAGGATCTCCGTGGAGGGGGTTCCGGGATACCCGTAGGAGGCGCTTACGCCCCCGTGGAGGGCCCCCAGGGCAGCCGCCTCGTCCCCGAGGAGCAGGGTTTGTTTGACGGAATCCGCGCCGCTCATAAAAGGCTCCCCATACCGGTACGGTCGATCCCGGGAGGCGGCTCCGGGGCTTCCGCAACGGGATAAATCATCCGGACCTTTTCAATCATCATATATATCCCCTTTATCTTAATCTAAGGTTGTTTTCCCAAAACTTCAGTTTGGGAAAAACCGCTCCTTTAAATTCCCGCAAAGACCTTGTCCAAAAGCCACCGCTCCGGGGGGGCGGTAAAACGGGAAACCAGGGGAACCACGATAAAGGGAACCACGATGGCATAGGACGCGGCCAGGGGGGAACGGGCGGATCCCAACACAAAAAAGAGGACGATTTCGGTAGCCAGCCCGGTAATCAGCCCCGCGTAAGCTCCGGCTTTGGTAACCCTCCGGCTGTAGAGGCCCAGGATGTAGGGGGCGGCAAAGGCGCCGGAAACAACCCCCCAGCTTAAGGACATAAGGGTAACGATAAACCCGATCTGGAAACGGGAAATAAAATAGGACACGATGATAAACAGGGCCGAAAGGAGGCGCATCATCGCCACTGACCGGTCCTTGCCGGTTTTGGTATCCACCTGGGAAGGGTAGAGGTCTATGGCCACCGAGGAAGAAGACACCAGCACCAGGGACGACAGGGTGGACATGGAGGCGGAAAGTACCAGGAGCAGGATCAGGGCCAGCAGGATCTGGAGGTTTCCGGTAAACTGGTTGGTCAGCAGGGTGGGGACGATGGAATCGTAGAGGATGGCCCCGGCCTCGTTCCGGGGGACCGTGTCGAGGGTGAAAAACACATGGGCGTAGGCCCCGGTCAGGTAGGCGGCGATGCCGATCATCAGGGCGAAGACCGTGGTAACCACCGCGGCCCGGGGGATCACCGCCTCGTTTTTGATGGCGTAGAATTTCTGGGTCATCTGAGGGAGGCCCCAGGTGCCGAAGCTGGTCATAAACACCAGGGAAATCACGGTAAGGACGCTGGGCCGGGCCGCCTGCGGGACATGCAGGGCGTAATTTTCAGCAGCCTTCCCGATCATTGCAACAATACCCCCGCCCTGGCCTGAGAGCACGAGGATCATGGCGGCGGCGCCGAAAAACATGATGATCCCCTGGATAAAGTCGGTTACGGCAATGGCGAAGTAGCCCCCCAGGATGAGGTACACCCCGGTAAAGGCGATCATGATAAGGAGGGCGAGATCATAGGGGATATGGAAAACCGCCTCGAAAAGATGCCCCAGCCCCTTGAACACCGACGCGGAGTAGGGGAGGAGGAAAAAGAAGATCACCGAGGCCGCCACGGGCTTTAAGTGTTTTGCCCCGTACCGTTCCTGGAGGAATTCCGGCATGGTCATGGCGTCCAGGTTCTGGGTCATCCGCCGGGTCCGCCGGGCCAAAACCACCCACGCCGCGCAGGCGCCGATAAGGGCGTTCCCCAGGGCGATCCACAGGGCGTTAAGGCCGAACTGCCAGCCCTGGGCCCCGGCAAAACCGATGAAGATCACCGCGGAAAAATAGGAGGTTCCGTAGGCTACCGCGGAAACCCAGGGGCCCATGCTCCTGCCCCCCAGGAAAAAATCCCCCAGGGTTTTGGTTTTCCGCATCCCCCATATTCCAACCGCCGTCATCAGGGCTAAAAATACCACCAGAAAAATAATGCCTATGCTGACCATGGTATCTTCCTCTTATAAATACGGAATTTTGTATCAACGGAGCCTTCCCCAAAACCCGCTTGGTTTTGGGGAAGGCTTTGGAAAAAACGGCCAAAAGCCCGTTTTTTCCTCTAAATCTAAGGTTGCTTTCCCAAAAGCTGAAGTTTTGGGAAAGCCTCGACGGTTTATGCTATCAGATTGACAGAATTTATGCCAGTACGCAGTGTCTGCCCCGGCATCATCGGATCCTGAAGGTTCGGCCCTCCGGGGATGGCTGCGGAATTCATTTCCCAAAAAGCCCTGGGTATGGTATACTGGTAATATATGAAAATCGTCATGTTTACCGATGCCTACTGGCCCCGGGTTAATGGTGTTACCGTATCGGTGGATTCTTTTTCCCATGCCCTGCTGCGGGCGGGGCACCAGGTGTTGATTGTTTGTTCTTTTTACCCCGATTCGGATTTGGTGGAGCGGATCACCGCGGGATCGGAGCATGGGCACGACGATGGGGACCCCCTGGTGATACGGGTTCCTTCCATGCCCCTGTTTCTTTCTAAAGAAGACCGGCTTGCAAAGATACATAAGTGGTTTTGGGTATCCAAACAGATCGACCTGTTTGGCCCGGATGTGCTCCATATTAATTCTGAATTTGTGATTGCCGAATTCGGGTTTCAATACGCGAAACGGAATAACCTTCCCGCGGTATATACCTTTCATACCCTCTGGGAGGATTACGCGGTGAATTATTTTCCCATGGTTCCGGTATTTTTGCTCAAATTTTTTGCCCGCCGTTACCTTAAATACGTAATCAACAAAGCCTATTTGATCATTGTCCCCACCATTCAGATCCAGGAGGTTATTAAAAAGTATAATATAAAAAAACAGATCTACCTCTTGCCGACGGGAATAGATCCCCGCATCTTTGAGCGTGAAACCTCGGAAGTGGACCGCTTTAGAAACATTATGGAAAAAAAGCATCCTGTTTTAAAGGGGAAACGGATATTGCTATTCGCCGGCCGGATCGCCAAAGAAAAAAACCTGGATTTTTTGCTTTCCCTGGTTCCCCGGATTCGGGAAAAACACCCGGAAACGGTTTTTTTGTTCGTCGGCAATGGGCCGGATCTTGCGTATTTCCAGCGGGAATGTGAGGGAAAGGGTATTGAGGAACACTGTATCTTTACCGGATATCTTACCCGGGATGATCTGGCCTTGACCTATGCCATTTCCAGTATCTTTGTTTTTCCCTCCCTCACGGAGACCCAGGGCTTGGTAACCATCGAGGCCATGTTGTCCGGTACGCCGGTGGTGGCCATCGGTGAAATGGGTACCATCATGGTGATGGGCGGAAACAACGGGGGGTTTATGGTAAAAAACGATCCCGATGAATTTGCCGGACGGGTTTTTGACTTGCTGGAAGATCAGGACCTCTATCAACGGAAAGCCGCCGAGGCGAAAATCCACGGGAGCGCCTGGACCATTGATTCTTTGACGGAAAAACTGGTACAAATATACCGGGATGCCATTAAAAGTTTTCCCCAAAAACACCAATAGGGGTCGTATGTATGGAATCCTTTGCCTCCCTGGGGATAAGTCCCGGTTTTATTGAAAAACTCACGGCGAGGAATATCCGGGAGCCTACCCCTATCCAAAAGCTGGTTATCCCCTCCCTTTTGGGGGGGCAGGATGTGCTGTTCTGTTCCGCCACGGGAACGGGTAAAACCTTTGCGTACCTTCTTCCCCTGTTCCAGACCCTTTTTGGTTCCCCCGGGGCAGGGCCCCGGGACGATCCCGGTATGGGGGGAAGGGGAACGGAATTCCTCATCCTCGCCCCTACCCTGGAATTATGTTCCCAAATAAAAAAAGAGGCGGATTTTCTCCTGGAAGGGCAGGAGCGGCGGATCAAGGTGAACCTGGTCATCGGTTCCGCCAACCTGGAACGGCAGATAGGGGCCCTTAAACGGGAGCGGCCCCAGGTAATCGTCGGCAATCCCGGCCGCCTCGTCCTGCTGACCCGGATGAAAAAACTTGCCTTGGGGAACCTCAAGGCCCTGGTTTTGGATGAGGGGGACCGGCTTTTTGCGGAGGAACTTGCTTCCGATACCCGGGAGCTGCTGGGCCGTATAAACCGGGACCGGCAGGTTGCCGCCTGTTCGGCTACCCTCTCCCCCAAAAGCCGGGATCTGTTCTTGCCCTTTATAGGAGGAGAAGGGGCTCTTTTTGTGGAAACCAAGGAGGAGGGGATACTCCGGGACCGGATAGAACACTGGGCTTTTTTCTGTGAGGAGCGGCGGAAGATCCAAAGCCTCCGTTCCTTGCTCGGGGCGGTGAAACCGAAAAAGGCGCTGGTTTTTTCAGGCCGGGGCGGGCAGCCGGGAAATATTGTTTCCCAGCTCCAGTATCATCACCTTTCCGCGGCGGGCCTTTACGGGGACATGGATAAAAAGAACCGAAAAGAAGCCATCGACGGCTTTCGTTCCGGAAAAATTACGGTCCTGGTTTCCAGCGACCTTGCGGCCCGGGGCCTGGACATTCCGGGCATTACCCACGTGATCGCCCTGGATGTCCCCGCCGAAGCGGGCCCCTACATCCACCGGGCGGGCCGTACCGGCCGGGCCGGCCATCGGGGGATCATGATCACCATCGGGGACGAAGGTGAGATGCGCCGCCTGGCCCGGCTGGAAAAAAAATTGGGAATTACCATTTATCCCAAGGTGCTTTACCGGGGGCGGGTATGCATTCCCGAACCTCCTGAGGAAAAAGCGCCTTCCAAAACCATCGTCCCCCCCCCTGTTCAGAAGCTTCGGGAATAGGAGAGGGAGAGGGCGGTTTCAAGGCCGAATTCCGGGCCCGTCCTTTCCTGGCGGCGGCGATCAAAAATCATGGAGAGGGCGGCGTAAAACTTCAGGCTGAATCCGGGAAGAAAATTCCAGGTCCCGGCTCCCTGGGCGGTGAAAATATGTTCGGGCCTTCCCGTGGGGCTTACTTCACTAAAACTATCCTTCCCCTGAGACCAGTCCCAACGGATGGTATGCTCCCCCTTGCGGATAAACGAGAGGCCCAGGGCGAACCCCCAGGGTTCCCGCAAAAAATCCGCTCCCAGGGCGATAAGCATGGTATCCCTGCCCTGGGGATGACCGATCCACCGATAGCGGAGTTCCTTATCCCCAAGCTCCGGAAGCCGGCGCATGGAGATAAAACTGGCAAAGGGGCTGGACAGGACGTACAAATAGGGATCGGTATAGACCAATTCCCCATAAAAGGAAGCCCGCCAGAACGTAAACCCAGGGTTATACTCCAGGCCCGCCAAATATCCCAACCCATTCGGCGGCTGGGTATCGGGCCACCGGTTCTTTTCATACGAAGTGGAAAATTCGTTCATCACCAGCTGGCCGTAAAGGGCCAGGCTTGGTAAAACCGCCCATTCAAGGTCGAACGAAAAGAGGGAACCCACCAGGGAACCCTCCCGGGTATTCCCCCGGGGATCCATTCCTTGCCAGGGTTCATAATCATTCCAGGCAAAAAAAGAATGGAAAAGCCCCAGGGGGGTAAAAAACCGCAGTTCCACAGGGGAATTACCCGCCATGATCCCTTCGGTAAAACCCAGGGAAAGACGGCGGAAAAAACGCAGGTCTATACGGTGCAGATAGAGATACCGCCGGGTGGTTTGGGTAAGTTCCCCGGAAGATGCCGGACCGAATCCCGGGGCAAAGAGGGTATCCGTGGCAAGGGGTAATTGGCTTATCAAAAACGAGTATTTAAAATGAGGAGAAAAAAAAGAAATCCTGCCGAAATCGTAAAAATCCGGGGTATCCGACAGGGCAAGATTCCCGGTTTTACCCGGTCCAAAGGAAAGGCGGTCCCGTCCTATCTGAAAACTCCACCAGGGTCCGGCGGCGGCAGCAAAAGCCCTGAGGGGCAGGTTGAGATCCACCCGCTCAGGAAGATAGGGCAGGTTGGTGTTCCACCGGACCCCTTCATCCTCATAGGAGGAGGGCTCCGAAGTCAACATTGGTTCGGCGTTGAGAAGCAGTCGATCGGTAAAAAATAAATTCACCGGAATTTTCAGAAAAGCCGGACTGTCATGGATCCCCCGGATCCAGTATACCTCCGTATTAGTCCTGAACCGGATCTCCGGGGCGGTCTGAGCCCCAAGGGACAGGTTGAAGATACCCCGGGGGAGCAGCAGTTTTGGGTTGATCCCTTCCATGATCCGCCCGTAGGCGGCCAGCCCGGGGCCGGAAAGGGCGGCCGGGTTCAGATCTTGCAATATCCCCCGGATTTCGTATCCCGAAAAGGGCGGGGTAAAGGAAGTAAAGCTTATCCCCGCTTCTCTCAGCAAAAACCGGAGGTCATCTAAAAGGGGATCTCCCGCTGAGATCATCACCATGGGTTCGGCATAAAGCCGGAGGACCATAAAAAAGAGAACCAGGGGGCTCAAACGCGGGGGAAGGATCCGTTTTAAAGGGGCCCGGGGGAAAGGAATCATGACCGGCCTAGTGTATCAGGTTTAATTTTGTGATACAATCCGGATCCATGGCACGGCAAACCTACGGCAGGACTCCCTGGGGAAAATGGTTTATCGATGTTCTGGACAGCTACCAGATGGGCGCCCGGCTGGACCGGGGGAGAAGTTATGCCAATACCGGAAAGGTTCTTTCCCTGGAAATCAAGGACGGCAAGGTAACGGCCAAGGTTAAGGGGAATTACCGGCCCTTTTATAAAGTGGAGATCTTCTTTCCCCGCCTTGAGGAGGAGGAGCGGGTTTTTAAAGTGATCGAGGAGGACCCCTCCCTGCTTGCCCGGATTGCCGCGGGAGAACTCCCCGAATCCTTGCTGCTTAAGCTCAAACGGGAGGGGATAAACCTTATCCCCAAACGCTGGAAGGAGATGAAACGGTCCTGTAACTGTCCGGACTATGGGGATCCCTGTAAACACATGGCGGCGTTGTACTATATTATTGCCCGGGAAGTCGACGCCGATCCCCAGACCCTTTTCCGTCTCCGGGGAATAGACCTCGGGAAGATAGCCGCCCGGTACGGGCTGTCCCTTGGGAATAAGGACGGCCAGGAACTACCCCCGCCCTTTACCGTGGATACCGGCACGGCCGAGCGGGAAATTCCCCCGGAGCCCCCGGAATTTCCCGAAATCCCCCACTGTACGGACCTGATCCTCTCCCTCCTGCCCCCGGCCCCCGCCTTCAGCGAGGGGGATTTTTCCCTGGTATTGGCGGAATTTTACCACCAGGCCGCCCGGTACCTCCCCTGGGAGGAAGCCGGCGATCTTGATGCCGAGGAACACCGGTTCTCCCGATCCCGCTGGACCCTGGAATGTGCCGGGGCAAAACCCGGGGCGGTTCCGGTTCTGATCCGGCAAAGTCCCGCCGGTGAGCAAGAGCGGTATTCGGTTTACGAGGCCTTTACCCGGTTTCGGTCCTTTTCATCCGAGGATGGGACGTCCTCCTATACCTTCCTCTACTACGTGTTCAAATTCCTCAATCTCCTCTGCTCCGCCGGGGCTTTTATTCCCTGTCCTCTGCTGGAGGGGAAAAAGCTCCGGATCCTCTGGTTCCCCTACGACCGGCTCCCCCTGATCCGGGATTGCCTTGATACCCTGGCCCGGTATGAGGACCGGCTGCTCTCCCTGAAACCGGAACGGAGGAAGCCGCTGGAACCGGCCGGACCCGGTTCAAAACCTCCCCCCAAAGCCGCCGCCTGCCGGGTGAAGCCATCCTATGCCGGCCCGAGAAGCGTGGTGGATCTTATATCCTCGACCCTGCTTACCGAATGGGTGCGGCGGCTTTATTTCCCCCGGATAAAGGGAGCCCCGGCGGGAAACAAGAACCTTCGGGAACTGCTGGACCTTTTTTTTCAAGGCGAGGCCCTGGACGTGGCTTCTCCGGCGTTACGGAGCGTACCTCTGGCTATCGCCAACTGGCTTTCGGTCCTCAGGATGGATTTTTCCGCCTTCCGGTATCAATTCACCCTCAAATCCGGTCCTGAAAAACGGCTTTCCCGGGATGCCCCCCCGGAGGATTACGAAAGTCCGGACTTTACCCTCTCCATGGAGGTCCTTTTGGAAGGGGAGGGGGGACTGGAAAAAGTCCCCCTCAAGGATGCGGTCAAAAAAACCGGTTCCCTTGAGGTTTTCAGGGCCCCTACGGCCCTTTCCAATTACCTTCCGGAACTGTCCGCCCTTTCGACCCGTAATACGGTGAGGCTTAGGGAGGACCGGCTCGCGGATTTTCTGGATAACGCCGCCCCCCTGCTTTCCCGGCTGGGGATCGCCGTGGTATTCCCCAAAAATCTCCATCGGGAGTTGAAACCCCGGCTGGTCCTCCGGGGGGAGGTGAAACAGGCCGGGGCCTTGGTGAGTTACCTCAGCCTGGATAAGCTCCTGGACTGGCAGTGGCAGGTGGCCATCGGGGACGAGGTCCTGAGTCCCGCTGAATTTCAAGCCCTGGTAAAACAGAAAAAGACGGTGGTTAAATTCCGGGATAAATTTATCCGCCTGGACCCGGCGGAACTGGCCCGGCTCCTTAAAACCTCCCAAACCCGGGAACCCACGGTCAACGATTTTCTCAAGGCCCATTTTTCCGGGGACAGCGTCCTTTCCTTTGACGCGGATGAGATCATCAAAAATCTCTTTGCAGAACGTTCATTCCCCGTACCCGGCGGCCTCCGGGCGCAACTCCGGGAATACCAGGAACGGGGTTACCGGTGGATATGTTCCCTCCTCCTTTCCGGGTTCGGCTGTATTCTGGCGGATGATATGGGTCTGGGGAAAACCATCCAATCCATCGCGGTCATCCTCCGGCTTAAAGAGGAAGGGCTTTTGGGGGAGGGCTGCCTCATCGTCGCCCCCGCGGCGCTCCTGGAAAACTGGGAACGGGAACTGGGCCGCTTCGCCCCCTCCCTGGCCGTTGTCCGCTACCACGGCAGCCGCCGTACCCTGGCAGGGAATGGGGAGGTGTTTCTCACCACCTACCAGACCGCGGTCAGGGACAGCGAAAAACTCATACAACGGCCTTTTTCCATCCTCGTCGCCGACGAAGCGCACCTGATGAAAAACGCCGAAACCAGGGGTTCCAAAACCCTCAAGCGGTTCCGTTCCCGGTACCGTCTTGCCCTTTCGGGAACCCCCGTGGAAAACCGCCTGGAGGATATGCGTTCCCTCTTCGATTTTATTCTCCCGGGCTACCTGGGAACCCAGAGCGAATTCAAGGAAGCCTATAGAACACCCATTGAGGTATTGCGGCAAAAGGACAGGGCCGAAGCCCTCCGGCGGATCACCGCCCCCTTCCTGCTGAGGCGGCTTAAAACCGACAAGACGGTTATTGCGGATCTGCCGGATAAGGTGAGTATCAATGAATACGCGGCCCTGGAAAAGGGGCAGGCCGCTCTCTACGAGAATATCGTGGAAGCCACCATGGAAAAGTCGGAAAAGCTGGAGGATCCCCAGGAGCGCCGGGCCCTGGTGCTGGCGCTCCTTACCAACCTCAAACAGGTCTGCGATCATCCCCGGGTATACGACAAGGAAAGCCCTCCCCGGTCAGACCTCTCGGGTAAGGCCCGGCTTTTGGTGACCCTGCTCCAGGAAATTCTGGTCAACCGGGAGAAGGTACTGATTTTCAGCCAATATGTGGAAACCCTCTCCTGTTTGGAGACCATCATCCAAAAAGAATTGGACGAAGCGGCCCTGGTTTATCACGGCGGTCTCTCCCAAACCCGGCGGAACGAAGTAGTGGACCGCTTTCAGACAGACCCCGCCTGCCGGATCCTCCTCGTGAGCCTCAAAGCCGGGGGCCTGGGCCTCAACCTTACCGCCGCCAGCCGGGTTATCCACTACGACCTCTGGTACAACCCCGCGGTGGAAAACCAGGCCACCGACCGGGTGTTCCGTATCGGCCAGACCCGGAATGTTTTTGTCCACCGGTTCATCACCAAAAACAGCTTTGAGGAAAGGATCGACGCCATGCTCACCGAAAAACGGGAACTGGCGGACATGACTGTTTCCTCCGGGGAATCCTGGCTTGCCCGGATGAGCCATGAGGAATTACGGGCCCTTTTTGCCCGGTGAGATTTTCAGGCCCGATGGCCCGGCGATCAAGGGAAGCGCTGGGCCCGGGTTTTTACGGGTGGTTTTTTTCGTATCCCGGGACTTTTCCGGAACCGAAGTTTTGGGAAGGCCTCATCCTTCACTGTCAAAGACGGTTTTTCCCAGGGAAGAAGCGTCGCGGTCCAGGGAGGAACGGTATTTTTTGAGGGCCTCCTTTTCCCGGGCAAGTTCGGTAAAGGCATAGACCGGATTTCCCCGGTCATCCACTGTTACGTCGGGAACCGCATAGGAACCCAGTTCCTTGATGATTTTGTCCTCCGCGGCGGCAAGGTTCCGGGGACGGCATTCGGGAATATCCGGGGTAAGATCCCCGGCTTTTACCTCCAGGGGGCTGTCCCAGATCCGGCCATAACCTGTCTTCCGCAGATTTTCAAATTTCACCGCCTCGTTTTCCCCCTTCATTTTCAGGCAGCGGAGACCGGGGATGAGCCAAAAGAGAAAGGAGAAGATCAGGGGGACTATCCCCAAACCGATGGTGATAAAGGGCAGGGGATTGGAAAAAAGCCGGGAAAAAAGCACATAAGCCACCGCGAAGAGATACGAACCGGCGCTTATTGTTTGGGCCGCCAGGGCGCTGATATTCAAGGCATTGAAAAGAAAGTAGGTTCCAAAAGCCAAATTTACCCCATTGATCACCCCGAACCAGGCATTCATATTTTTTTTATTGGATGAAAAGGATTTTAAGCGCTTAATAAGAGCGGATAGGCCGGAAAAGGAACGATCCTGTCCGTCTGCCCGGAGCAGCAGGGGGTCAAAGCGGTACACCACCGTTCCCTCCTCGGTCGCATCCGGAAGGCCGCCGAATTCGGCGCAATAGGAGAGGATCGCCGAGTCGGCCTTTTCCGGGGGAAGTCCGGTAAGGGTCATAAACTCGGGCAGGGAAATTACCCCTCCGTGGGCTTGGATATAGGCGATGACAGACCGTTTTTCCCGGGAAGACCAATCCCCGTTGGGATCCTCATCGCCGAACACGAAGGAAAAGATGGCTTTATGAAGGGGTCTGCCCTTGGATTTTGCCCGCCGGTTTTCGTAATATCCCCTGTTTATAGGCTTGGTTAACTCCGAATAAAACCATATCCGGATGATCAGGTTGAAAATTTGGGAGGTAAAGTACATTCCCCCCAAAGCGTTTCCCCGGTGGGAAGAACGGTTGTTGGAATTGGAAGAACTGCCGGCTACGGAAATAACCAGGGATGCCAGGGCAATGAGCATAAAAAGGGCAAAATACCCCACGAGCATCCCCATGATCCACACTTTAAAGAGCCAGGTGCCGATAGTTATGATACCTTTTGTTATTTTTTCCATCGTCCTGGACAGAGTCCGGCGGAAACCACGGTATTTACTGACAAACCCATGGGGGAAAGAGTAGAGAATTTCACCGGATTCGGTTACCTGCAGCCGGGCCTGGTATTCATCCGCCGCGGCACTCACCAATTCCCGAACCGAATCCAGGGGCAGGGCTGTTTTTGCGGTGATATCCGCGATGCTGGCGCCCTTCCGCTGGCTCTTGAATGCCTCCAGTACCTTCCGGTAAGCTTCATTATTTTTTATTTGATCGACCCTTCCCACTATGCTATACCCCTTCCAGCAGCGTTTTTTCCGGTTCCTTACTGTATTTCTCCAGAATTGACGCGATGGTAATATTTTTAAAATAATTATTTACCAAATCGGTTACATCTTGCCATATAAAATGGGTAAGACAATAGCCGATTCTTTCACAGTTTTCTTGGCTTTTATCGCAGTTTGTAAGGTTTAGCTCTTCACCGGCGGCATCCAGAATCGCCTTGATGGTCAATTTGTCCAGGGGCTGGGCAAAACAGAAGCCGCCCCCAGGGCCCCGTACGGAGGTAACAATCCCCGCCTTTCGGAGTCTAAAAAAGATCTGTTCCAAAAATACGGACGAAATATTCTCCTGCTCAGACAAGTTGTTGATAGATACCGGGGAACCGTCCTTTCCGATCCGCGCTAAGGCCAGAGACGCCCGAAGCGCATACCTGCCTCGAGTGGTAATCCTCATTGAAACCCCCTTTTCCTTGAGCCGCTTTCAAACCACGGATGCCTAGAAGCCCATTTGCCGGAATAACAGGCTCACGAGGAGCCTGTTGCGCTGGTGGAATTTTTGCTCAGGCGCCTTTGGCGCCCTTCATGCAATAATTCCCGGTTGTCGGGGCTCCGCGAACCTTCGGTTCAAATGCAGTTTGCAGGGTATAAAAATTCACTTTCATGAATTTTTATACGATTTTGCGCTGAAGCGCAACAAACTGCTCGGTCATGGCCTGCTCCAAATGCGGCTTTTGAGCAGCTTTATTTCTGAAAAACAACTCTTTTGGGGATACGCGGGCGCGTATCCCCTCTCACGCCCCCATCCGCGAACCGTAGGGCGAATAATGTGCCATAGAGCGGGCTCTGTAACCCCTGATACGTATCATTGGGCCGGTTTTAAAATTCTGGTGGAGAAACCGGCTTCAGATTCCTCGGAGAAAATCGCTGTTTATTGAGCCTTTCCCAAAACCCGGTTGGCTTTGGGAAAGGTTTTGGAAAAAGCGGTCTGAAGCCCGCTTTTTCCCCCTAAATCTAAGGTTGTTTTCCCAAAACTGATGTTTTGGGAAAAC
>JAISOO010000113.1 GCA_031275595.1 Spirochaetaceae bacterium
TTTGCATAAATATGCAAAAAATCCTCGATTATCGGGCTCCTTTATGCAGTTTGTAGGGTATAAAAATTCACTTTTGTGAATTTTTATACGATTTTGCGCTGAAGCGCAACAAACTGCTATGCCCCGGCGTGTTCCAGGAATTCCCGGATCTGGTCCCGGGTAAGCCCCACCCCCTCCCGGGCGTCCAGCTTTTTGTCCGGGGCGTCCTTCCGGAGGACGCGGAAGGCGGGGACAGCCCAGACGCCGCTTTGTTCATAGGCCAGATCGTTGTTTTCCGCCACCTGGGGGGCGTATTTGTTCGATTCCAGGATGGCCCGGAATTTGCCGGGATCCACGATACCCGTCAGGATCTCCGCAAGGACCGCGGCTTTTTCCACATCCCGCCGTTCCAGGGCCGCGGCCTGGAACATCTTCCGGTGAAAGGCCGCCATATCCGCCCCAAGCTCCCGGGCGATATAGTAACTTTGCACGCAGAGATCCGTGTGGGGCGGATGATGCTCCGGCCGGGGATGGGCCTCAACGGGCCGCCATTCAAGGTCAATTTCCGGGTGATCCCCGATAAATTCGAGGAGATACCCGTAACCCCGCTGACAATAGGGACATTCATAGTCATAAAAAAACCGCATCGAAATCATTGCCGATCCTCCTTGGTTCGTCCGTAATCCGGCGTCTTCAGCGCCTTTCCGCAACTTCAGTTTTTGGGAAAGCCCATGCCGGTTCCAAAACCCGGTTGGTTTTGGAACCCGCTCATTTAACCTTCTCCAGCGTATAGTCCCTGACCCCCAGGCCCAGCTCTTCAAGAAATTTGATCTGGGAGTAGGGGTCCTTGCCATGGAGTCGTTCAAAGAGGTGCCCGTGATCCCCCATGGTGCTGTCCGAAGGTACCCCTTCGGGGTTCAACTTTTCGTATTTGATCTGGTCCAGGCTGGCGGTTTCTATGGCCGCCATATCCCAGGAGGACATAACCCCGATATCCGGCACCAGGGAGGGGGTGGTCATCCCCCAGCAGTCGCACATGGCGGTGATGGCGATGAGGAGGTTGATATAAAACACATTCCCCGGTTCAAAGGTGTCCAAAACGGTTTTGGTACACAGGGCCAGCCCTTTTTGGAAATCAAGGTAGCTTGCGTCGGTCAGGGTAATGGCTCCGGCGGGACATACCTTGAGGCAGTGCTGGCAAAGGGTGCAGTTGTGGAAATTCACCTCGTATTCATCCTGGTCATTAAAGCTGTTCGCCTGATGGTTGCAGCTTTCCACACAGGCCCCGCAGTGGGTACACTTCCCCCGGTCCCAGGTGAGGCCCCCCTCAAGGCCGTGCTGTTCCCGGCGGGTGCGGTCGCTGACGCAGCCCATGGCGATATTTTTTACCGCCCCCCCGTAGGCGCAGCAGCCGTGGCCTTTGACATGGGCAAAATCGATGAGAAAATCCGCGTCATGCACCAGCCCCGCGATATCCACATGCTTAAAACTCTTGTGATCCACCTCCACGGTGTAGAGGTACTTTCCCAGGTGGCCCGCGGCCTCCAGTACCGGCGCCCCCAGGCTTTCCTGGGTATAACCCCGGTTTTCAGGGTGCCGGGAAGCGATATAATGATCCACAAAAAAACAGTTCCCCCCGTGATCCTTGACGAACCGCGCAAGGATCCGCATGAAAATAGGGGGGATAGTGGAATACCCCAGTTCCGATCCCACGTGGATCTTGACCGCGACATTTTTGTCCTTCACCTTGTCCCCCAGGCCGGAGACCTCCAACTGCCGGCCCAGCTTGCGGGGCAGGGTCTGATCCGCCTCGTAGGCGGTGTAGGCCATATCGGAAAAATACACCTTCGACGACATTACTTCCCTCCATATCAACGCAATTATCGGGGTTCTCTCAAAACTCAGGTCTCCGGAGCCCCGGCAATCGGGAATTTCCGCATGAATACGCAAAAATTCCGCCGGCGCGACAGGTTCCCGGGAACCCCGTGGTAAGAGGCCTCTCCCAAAACCCGGTTGGTTGTGGAAAAACCCCAAGATAGACGGATTTTAAACGTTGACGTCAACATTAAGTCAAGGGTACCATAAGGAAATATGAAAAAAATTTATGACCGGGGACACAGAATTATCGGCCTGACCGGGATGTACTGCGCGGGGAAAAACTACGTGGCCCGGATGCTGGAAGCGCGGGGGCTGCCGGTGCTTGATGTGGATACGCTGGGGCACCAGGCCATTGAAACGGAAAAAGGGGCAATCCTGCAACGGTTCGGCGCCGAAATCCTGGGGAAAGACGGCGCCGTGGACCGCCGGGCCCTGGGGGCAAAGGTTTTCGGCAGCCCCCGGGAACTGACGGCCCTGGAAGAAATCGTCCACCCCGCGGCAAACCGCCTTACCGAACAATGGATAGCCGGTATTCCGGAGGGCCCCTGCGTGATCAACGCGGCCCTGCTCCACCGCTCCGTGGTCTTTAGCCGGCTGGACTGGGTTATCATCGTCCAGGCCCCCTTCCTTACCCGTTTTTTGCGGGCCCGCAGACGGGACCGGCTGCCGGTTTTACCCCTGCTCCGGCGTTTTAAGAGCCAGCGGGAATTTATGTCTCAATATCTGTCTCAACATGCCGATATTTACAGAGTACATAACCGGGGTTATTTCGGCATCTGTTCCCGGGTTTGGCGGAGGGCCTTGGAACACCGGATAGATGACCTGTTATCCCGGGAGGGGATTAGACGCTAATTATGGAAAAGAGAAAGTTATTGCTTATTTCTATTTCAGTTGGGATTTTTCTGGTGATTATCATCGGGGCTGCCATATTGATGTTTTCGCCCAAGAAGCCCATTCCGCCGGCAGTAACGGGGATGAGCCGCCCGCCGATTCCTCCGGGGAATTCCGGGGAAATTTGGGTCGAACAAACTCCCCCGGTAAAAGTAGACATGACGGATCTGGTTAACAATCCCGATGAATACCGGGGACTCCAGGCGCCGCCTGTTGCTTCCACCACCCAGGAGAACAATAATCATATCTATATAAATGGAGAGCCCATCAATATAAACGGGGAAATTATCAGCGGCGCCCAAGCCCCGGATGGAACCGCCCGGACGAACCTGGTGATAAACATCCCCAGTCCCAAGACCCCGGCGGTTCCCGTCCCGGAGTCCGCCCCGGCCCGGCAGCCCGCGCCGGCACGGCAGCCTGCCGCCCCGGCCCCCCGGGCCAGCCCTAAGCCGCCCGCGGCGAGCCCTAAACCGCCCGCGGCAAAACCGCCGGCAGCGGAGCGGACCCCCCCCCCGGCGTCTTCGGGACGCACCAATTTTTGGGTCCAAGCCGGGGCCTTTTCCACCCAAAGCCGGGCCGAGGGAGTCAAAGAGCTCCTCGCCGCCAAGGGCATTACCTCGATTATAGAAAGCCGGAGTGTAAACGGGAAGACCTTCTACCGGGTCCGGGTGGGTCCCTATACTTCTAATTCCGAGGCCGCTTACTGGCTTGCCTTGATTAAACAAATAGACGGTTTTGAAGACAGCCAGATCTGGCAGAATCAGTCCCTGCCTTGACCGGGGCAAGAAAAATTTAACCGCCAGGGGTTCCGGGAAGCGGCGGCTTTCCGGAACCCTTTGTTTTTACCGGACCATGCCTGAAAGGGTTTCAAAACCAGCCGGGTTTTGGATGGGCCGCTCCGCGGTCAATTACATGAGCGGAAGGAAGGAGCAAGCGGGGGTTCTGAGGTAAACCGTATGCGAGGGTCTGGTTTATACCGGGCTCCGGCTCAAATAACGCAACGCCTATGAGCCTGTTGCGCTTGTGGATTTTTTGCATAGATATGCAAAAAATCCTCGATTATCGGGCTCCTTTATGCAGTTTGCAGGGTATAAAAATTCACTTTTGTGAATTTTTATACGATTTTGCGCTGAAGCGCA
>JAISOO010000150.1 GCA_031275595.1 Spirochaetaceae bacterium
CCGAGGGGATCATGAAGCAGCTTACCAAGGCGCTGGTCGAGCGAACCATGGAGGCTGAATTGACCGGGCATCTGGGGTATGAGAAACATGACCAGGGTAAGAAACCAATCACCAACCGGGTTATCGGACAAGTCCAATGAGCCCTATTTTCTGAAGAGCCGGTAAAAAAGCAGCAGGATTTTGTAATAACAATAGGGAAAAATTCTGAAAAATTTCAGGGGCCGCTGGAAACAGTAGCCTATCCATTCCAGGCCCCGGTCAAAGGTTTTTTTGGAGGGCCGTTTTTTTTGTTCGGCGAAGACCTCAAAAAGATCGCTGCACCAGAGTCTGAGGCCCCCGCTGAGCTGGGCGTTGTTTTTTACGATCCACTGTTCTTCCCCGCTTACCCCCCTGCCCACCAGCAGAAGAGAGGGGGAGGCTTTACGGATTGCCTCAAGGATGGTGGCCTCCTCCTGACGCCTGAAAGCGCCGATATAACGGCCCACAACCCGTAAACGGGGAAAGGTCTGGCGGATGTTTTTTTCGGTCTTTTGGAGAATCCGCCGTTTTCCTCCCAGAAGATAGACGGAAAATTCCCGGCTTTCAAGAATCGTCAGAAGGTTGATGATAAAATCGAAGGGCATATACCGGACTGCGGTTTTCCCGGTTAAAAAACGGATGCCCCCGGTAAGGCTTTTGGAAATGGGGATGACCAGGCCCGCCTGTAAGACAAAAGAACGGTATTCTCCGTTCCGCCGGGCCCGCAGGAGGTCCCAGAGGGAAAGGAGAACGATGTTCCGGCCCTTTTTGGCGGCCAGAAGTTCATAAATAACTTCCGTCAGCCGGTCCTGGGGGACAATATCAACCGGAACTTTTAATAAGGTAACCCGCTCCCGTTGAGGGGTGTTTTCGGCAACCACGAAGCTCTCTCCAGAAGAATAATCCGAACCGCCGCTGCCCCGTAAAGAGCGGCGGTTTCGGTTCGTAAAACGGTATCGCCGATGGTCAGCGGCCTAAAATCCGCTTCCAGAAACCGGGATACCTCTCCGGGGGAAAATCCCCCCTCCGGGCCTATGGCCAAAACAGCCATTTCAGGTTCCACACTAAGATACTCGTGAAGGCTTTTCTGTTCAAGGGGGGTTTGATGAAACAAAAGCCCCAGGGTTTTTCCGGTCCGGCTTTTGAGGGTTTCCCAATAATCCAGCAGCTCCTCCAGGCTCAGGGGCGGCTTTACGGCGGTGGGGATGGAGGAGCCGCTTTGCTGGCGGGCTTCCCGGATGATTTTTTCCCAGCGCCGGAGCCGGTTTCCCCGCCCTTCATCGCTCAGCCGGGGGACTGAATATTCCGAGCAAAAGGGGACGATCTCCGTGATGCCCCCCTCGGCGGCCTGCCGGACAATCAGGTCCATTTTGCCCGCCTTGGGCAGGGCCTGGAAGAGAAAGACCGGCGGCAGCCGGCTCCCGGTCCCGGACTTTTCAGCGCCGCAGAGCCCGGTAAGGACGCCTCCCTCAACGGACAAGACCTGTACCAGGGTTTCCCCGCCGTTGGAGAGCAGGGCCGGAAAAACCTCGCCGGGAGCCAGACGCCGGACCCGGACAAGATAATGGTAGTCTTCCCCGGCAAGCCGGATTTTACCATCGGCGCCGGGGGGCTGGGTCAGGATAAAACGTTTCATGGGAACGACGGCCCGAACCCCGGCCTCCGGCTATGAGGCCAGGGGAAGGTCTTCGGAGGCTTCTTCCTGCAGATCCTTGAGGGTCTTGGTCGTTTTCATCAGGAGGCCGTAATTCTCTTTTTGAAGGATCTTCACCGCCTCCTGGAGCTGGACATCGTATTCCAGATCGTAAACCGGGGCGATGGAAGTCCGGTTTTGCTCATTCCTGATAAGCCGGCGGAGCAGGGAACTGTCAAGCTGGTATTCCCCGGCTAAAACCCTGGCGTAGCGGTCAATCTCCGCGGAGCTCGCTTCGGGCTTGTCTTTAATAAAATCGGGGATTTTATTCGATTTGATAAGATCGGCGAGTTTTTCCGCATCCGCATCGGTATATTCGGGGAACTTCACCTCCCGGTCCGGGGGAATGCCGATCTTGTCGATATTCACATCGCTGGGGGTGTAGTATCGGGCGGTGGTGATTTTGAAGCCCGAATTTTCCAGGGGGTATACCTGCTGAACCGAGCCCTTGCCGAAGGATTTTTCCCCCACCAGGTAGGCCCGCCCCCGGTCTTTCAGGGCCCCCGCCACGATCTCCGACGCCGAAGCGGAGCCCCGGTTAATCAGGACAATAACCGGAATTTCCGGCTTCACCAGGGCGGAACGCCGGGCGTAAAACACATGGTTCTCCGAAGGAATCCGGGATTTGGTACTTACCACTATTCCCCCGTCCAGGAAGATTCCGCTGATGTCCACCGCGGAATTGAGGAGCCCCCCGTAGTTGTTCCGCAAGTCCAGGATGAGGCTCCGGTAGTTTTTTGTTTGAAACTCGTTAATGGCCTCCCGCGCCCGGTCCGCCGTCATGGGGGTAAAGGTGATGAGTTTGAGATAGCCCGTCTCGCCGATCATGGCGTATTTGGTGGTGGGAACCTCAATGACCGCCCTGACCAGGGTTACGGGAAATTCCAGCTTTTCCCCCCGGCGGATAAGCAGTTTTACCTCGGCCCCCGGCGTTCCCCGGAGCCGGGCCAGCACTTCGTCCATGGTGAGGGTGTCGGTGGCTTCGCCGTCAATCTCGATAATCAGATCGCCGGGGCTGATTCCCGCCCGCCAGCCGGGGGTGTCCTCGATGGGTGCGGCCACTTCCACGTAGGAGGGCTTGCCGTCGGGCCGATCCCCCACGGGTTTGGAGATGTAGAGCCCCACTCCGCCGAAATTTCCCTGGGTGGTATCGTTCATGTCGGTCATTTCCGATTCGGGGAGGAAGTTTGAATACGGATCCCCCAGGGCGTTCAGCATACCCGTCATGGCCCCCTCGTAGATCACCTTGGGATCGATCTCTTCCACATAGTGCCGCTGGATAAAATCAAAAACCTGCAGGATAACCGCGGTATACCGGCGGGCATTTTGTCCGGCCTTTTCCTGCTCCGCCTGGGCAGCGGCCCGGGGCGCCGAGATCAGGATGAAGATTCCGCACAGCGTTATGGTAGACAGCGCCCAGAGCCAGGAAAAAGGGAATTTTCCGGGAGAAGGGGTACGGGAAACGGGGGATATGTTCATAATTCACCTCTGGATATGCAATTTTTTCACTTTTCTGCTTATGAAAGCAATCTTTTAAAGATCGACATCTTCGCGCCTTTCCCAAAAACTGAAGTTTTGAGAAAGGATCCTTCTATGAAAGTGTATCAGATAAACCGCTTGGGGACAATACGGCGTGTTGTCCGTTAAACCGGAAACGCTACACCACCATGCGGCCCTTTTTTTCGGCGATGGTGATACGCGCCTCGGTGCCGGAATTAAAGGCGATAAAGTCGCTTTCAATTCCGTCGCTGAAAATGACCCCGTTTTCGCCCATGAGGGATTCAATGCGCAGGGTTTCGCCGGGGGTGATTTTTCCGAACACCATGTTGGTGCCGGTTGTTTTTGAGGGAAAGGGCTCCCGGACGGCGAACAACAGTTCCCGGCTGGACCATTTCCCCACCACCGAGGCAAGTTCCGAGGGGCCGAAGTTTTTTTTCGC
>JAISOO010000090.1 GCA_031275595.1 Spirochaetaceae bacterium
ATCGTATAAAAATTCACAAAAGTGAATTTTTATACCCTACAAACTGCATAAAGGAGCCCAATAATCGAGGATTTTTTGCATATATATGCAAAAAATCCACAAGTGCAACAGGCTCCTAGATGTAGCGTCTGGGGTCAGGCTCCATCCCCTGCATCTAGCAGCGCATCAGGGTATGTTAGGGTCTGACCCCCGTTATGGCGCCTGGCACCGGATCCGGGCCGCCGGGCCCTCGCAGGGCAGCGAGGCGAGCTTACGGGGGGAATTCCCGCTCCCCCGCGGGCCTCGCGGATAAATGGACTCGACCCATGTCATGAGCGTCTCGGAACCCCCCGATCATTGATTACCCGCCGCTATCCCGTGAGGACTTCAAGAAAACCGGGCGGTACTTTAGGTGGCAGGGACGGGTTATATGGCATTACCGGTATGAACGGAAGGGGAGAGGCCGGAGCATGGACAAGCAAGCGGTCTTAAAAAGCAGGTGGATCCTGAAACAGCCTCACGTCGTTAACGTTTTGCGGGTTTGAAAAAGCCAAAGAGGCTGCCGCAGAAACCTCCCACCACATGGGCAAATTCGGAAATATCATCAGCGTTAAAGGAATTAAGGAATTCCCGGCCCAGGTAGAGGACTAAAACCAAAATAAAGGTGAGGGGGATCTCTCCTTTATTGAAGTTAGTGAAGGAGGCCAGCAGGATCATCATAAAAACTACCCCGGAAGCCCCCAACAGGGAGGTGGAAAAGAGAAAGATGTTCAGAATACCCGTGATCAGGGCGGTGACGGCGATCATCAGGAACAGGGACAGGGAACCGTAGGATGTTTCCAGCATAGGTCCCAGGAGGAGGATAAAGGAAAAATTGGAAATCAGGTGGTTCCAGTTGGCATGGCCGATCACATGGGTAAAAAGGGTGATCCAGCTCCGAATATCGGCGGGATTAAAGCCGCCCTTCCCGCTTACCACAAACCAGGTTCCGGTAAGCCGGGGAAACAGGGTCTGGGTCAGGAGCAGCACTGCGGCGCTGATAAAAGCAAAGGTTAATACCGTGGGGGCGTTGTATTTAAGGCGCATCTTTTTCTCCGTTATGTGCGAGGGAGGGCCAGCTCTATCTGGACCGGACAATGATCCGAGCCTGTCACCTCAGGACGGATTATCGAAGATTTGATCCTGGGCATAAAAGCCTGGTTCACACAATGATAGTCGATTCTCCATCCCACATTCCGTTCCCGGGCGTTCATCCGATAGGACCACCAGCTATAGTGCCCTCCCTCGCCGGCATGGAAATGACGAAAGGTATCCACATACCCCGCTGCGGTAAAGGTATCCATCCAGGCCCGTTCCTCCGGAAGATACCCGGCATTACCCTCGTTTTCCTTCGGCCGCGCCAGATCGATGGGAGTATGGGCTATATTGTAATCCCCGCAGAGAACCAGGTGCCTGCCCCGGGCTGCCAGGGTATTGCATAATTTCAATAGGGCATCACAGAAAGCCAGCTTATACCCTAACCGGGCGCCGCCTTCCTGGGAATTGGGGAAATAGGCGTTAATCAGGGTAAAATCCTTAAATTCGGCCTGCAAAACCCGGCCCTCGTCGTCAAATTCGGCTATTCCCAGGGGGTTAATCTCCAGGGGTTTCACCTTACTGTAAATGGCCACCCCGGAATACCCGGCTTTTTTGGCGCTGGCCCAATAGGATGCGTAAAACCGTCCCTTGTTATCCTGGGGGCTGATTAAATCCTGAACAAGCTGATCCGGCCTGGCCTTAGTCTCCTGAACACAAAGTATATCCGGGGATTCATCCTTGATCCAGGAAACAAGGCCCCGTTTTTCCACGGCCCGGATCCCATTAACATTCCATGACAAAATACGCATCGTTTTACATATAAGCCTATTCCATATAAAAAAACAAGCCTTCGGATGGACAGAGGGCATTTTTTATTCCGGCGATAATCACGATGATTAGCGGCGAACCGGAGGCTGTAAAAAAGCGGAAACTCGCGGAAAAAACCATCGTATATGGCTAAACCCAACAGCGGACATGGGCGCAACGGAACCGGTGGATAAGGTGGACGCCCATATTATTTTCAGGGGATGTTTTTGTTCCCATGGTTCCGCCATCTTCCTCCAGCCCGTGAGGTCTTTCATCAATGCGTCTATGCTGCTTTCGTCCTGGCCATACTTGTTCCTCCCCTTCCGGTATGTTATGGTAATAAATAATGAGTCTGTTTTGTCTGTTGTGGATCCCCTTGTTTTATCTTTTTTGGATTTCTCTTTCCCCGGAGGATACCCCCAGACTCTATGATTGCTGGGCCCTTTTTTTGGGCAGCCTGACGGCTTTGGTCACTTTTTTTCTCGGGCCCCTAATCACTCCCGGGGGATTTGGATTTTCCCGATGGTTAAGCGCCTATATTGATATTGTATGTTTTCCGGTCATCTTTCCCATTATTATCGGATTTTTGTTATCCCTTACCCCCCTTTCCCCGGGGCGCGGTAGTTCCGCGAATTTTACCCTGCTCTGGCTTATCCCCGTGGCCGTTATGCGGACTATAACCTGGGGAGTCAGGAAGGATCCCCTTCATTTGGTGTTGGTTCCCCTGCTTTGGTCCGCCCTGGCGGCGGGAATTTTTTTCTTCCTTACGCTCTTGTGGAACCGGAGGGGGAAAGTTGTTGTTCCCCTCATAATCGGCCTGTTACTCTTACCCGCGACCGCCGCCGCCAGCTATTGGGCCTTTTTTTCACAAAAGTTTTACCTGGGTTTACTTTTTGTGATCCTCTCTCTGATTCCCATGGGTATAAAGATAACCTGTTTCTTTTTATCACCCCCCCGGCATTAGTATCCGGCGGTCCAAGGCCCGCTTTTTCATATAAACCTCAAGAGTGAGGTTTTCCCAAAACTTCAGTTTTTGGGAAAGCAACCTTAGATTTATGGGAAAAAGCGGGCTTTAGACCGCTTTTTCAAGAGCATTT
>JAISOO010000121.1 GCA_031275595.1 Spirochaetaceae bacterium
CCGGCGTCATGGGAAAAGCCCGAACCGGATTTTTTGAAAGAGGATATGTTCCACCGCTTCCCGCAGCCTTTCCCGCGGCAGGCGGCCGTTTTCCACGGCCCCGAGGATGGTCCGGTGGGTACGCCGGAGTGTGGCGGGCCAGGCCATGACCATATCGGCCCCGGCGGCCAGGGCTTCCACCGCGGCATCTTCCTCCCCGCGGCCCGAAGCGGCCTCCATAGAAAAATCATCCGTCAGAACCATACCGGAAAAACCCAGTTCCCCCCGGAGCCAGTCCCGGATCACCGCCGGAGAAAGGCTGGCGTTCCGATCCGGATCCCTGGCCGGAACCAGCGCGTGGGAAACCATCACCCCCGGCAGGGAAAGTTCCCGGATAAGGCCGGCAAAGGGGCGGACCATCAGGTCCAGCGTCCGGCGGTCTTGGGTCAGGAGCGGACGTCCCCTATGGGGATCCGTGCCGGTATTACCGGGGAAATGTTTAACCACGCAGAGGATCCTTCCCTCCTCCATACCCCGGATAAAGGCCGCCGCCGCGGCCTGGGTAAATTCTCCTTCGGGCCCGTAGGATCGGTCCTCCAAAAAAAGGCGGTTCCCTTCGGTGAGGATCTCCGCTACCGGGGCAAAATTCACGGTGATCCCCAGGTCCCGTAACTCCCGGCCCGATTGCCGGGCCCCCTCCCGGACAGCCTCCAGGGCCCGGTCCCGGCCTTCCCCCCGCGCCAGCTCCCAGTAGGAAAGGGGCGGGGGCAGGCGGCCCACCCCGGGGCCGAACCGGTGAACCTGCCCGCCTTCATGATCCACCGCGATAAAGGGAATTATCCCCGGTTCCTCCCCGCCGGTGATGACCCGGGAGATCTCCGCCGTAAAAGAGCGAACCCCCGCTTTATCCGTATCAAGGTTATGGCGGAAAAGCATGGCCCCCCCGGCGGGAACATCCCGGAGGATTTCCTCCATGGGAGCGGTCAAAGCCCCGTTCCCGTCTATGCCGGTCATGATCACCTGGGCGGCGAGGCTCCGGTCGTCCATGGCCGCTGCCAGGGAACGAGCCCGCTCCCGGTAAGCAGGAAACCGGGGATCCTCCGCCGGAACCCCGGTATCCCCCGGCGGGATCTCCGCTGACAAGTCCGGGGCCCCCCCCGGCTCCTTCTCTCCCGGTGAACAACCTGAAAAACACACGCCCAAGACCAGGGCCGCCGGCAACCATTTGAGACGCATGGAGGGATTATATACGGTTCCGGGTGCGGCAGCCAAGACAAAACCTGGTGCCTGCTGAAAAATAAGGAAGAGCGGCTGTTTCCAAACTAGACTTGTTCAAGGACCCGGTTGGTTCTTGAACAAGTCCTGCAAAATGCTCCGCATTTTGCTTTTTTCAGCGGAATTTGTTCAGAAACTGAAGTTTTGGAACGGCCTCAGTAGAAAAAGCCCTCCGGAGGCCCCGCCATTCCATCGGGCGGACGCCCCTTGCAAAGCTTGCCGGTGAATCCTATTATGGATATATGTTCAAGGTAATCCCCTGTGCCGCGGGATGCGGACATGCGGCACTGAGCGGTTCCACTACCTGCGCCGTCCATGCGGCGGATCCGGGTAAGGAAGCCGCCCGTATCGCCGGCTATATCCATAGCCTGAAGGTTATCAAGGACCTCAACGCGGCGGGACTGCGCTTTGAGAGCGTTGATTTTTCCCATCGTCACTTTTACGGGTGTAATTTTAACCGTTCCGAATTTTCCATGTGTCTTTTTACCGGAAACCTGATCCGGATGAGTTTTTTTGATTTTGGGAATTTTACCAACTGTGATTTTTCCAAAAGCGACCTTCAGTTTTTGTCCTTCGCCGGTTCTACCCTGCGGAACTGTACCTTTGAGAATTCAGAGCTGGTGAATGTCAATTATGGGGGGACTTTTATTTCAGACTGTACCTTCAATTATTCCAACCTGTACAACAGCCGTTTTATTGATTCCGTTATAGAACTCACTGATTTTATTGATTGCAATGTAAAAAAAACCTTTTTTATCAAAAGCAAACAGGAAGGGGTTTCCTTTAAATCCTCAAATACCGCGGAAGCGGTATTTGAAATGGAGGAATAGGGTGAAGCTGTTCTTTCATTATTGCCATCAGGGGTTCAGCAACTGTTATATCCTGGGAACCGAATTTGAGGAGAAGGCCGTTAAAACCGGCCCCCGGGACGCCGTCATTATCGATCCGGGACTCATGGACGGGGCCATCCTCAATGTCATCGAAAAAAACGATTATACCCTCCGGGGGGTGTTTATTACCCACAATCACCGGAGCCATGTTCAGGGGTTAAGGGCTATCAGGCGGATTTACGATGTGGATATTTACGCGGTAAACCACGTCATTTTGGATCAACGGACCATCATGGTACGGGACGGGGAGACCGTAGCCGTCGGGGAATTTAAAATTGAGGTCATCTCCGTACCCGGCCATTCCGCGGATTCCGCGGTATTCAAAATTGAACATATGCTTTTTACCGGAGACACCTTAACCGCAGGCCTGGTGGGCGGCACCGCCAGTTCCTACGGGGCTGAAGTGCAGATGCGGGCCTTACGGGGCAAGATCCTCTCCCTGCCGGGGAATTATGTGATTATGCCCGGCCACGGCCCCCCTTCATCCCTGGACGCGGAACGGCGTTTTAATGCGGGGATCCAGCATTTTGAGCAGCACAAAAAAATCCGGCCCACCTTTAATCTTGAATTGTTGGAATAAGCCGGCGGATCCGGCCCGCGGTGAACCCCCAGCGCCGGTTTACATAGGAAGAAAGGGCCTCCGCTTCCCGGATAAAGGCCCGGCTCAGGTCCGGCCAGGTACCGGAGGCTTCGTCCATGGGCGGCAGGACCTCCCGCCGCCAGGAACTTTCGTTAATCCGCCCTGCCAGGACTTCCCCAAAGTACCATCCCGCCCGGGATACGGGCTGCTGCAGGCAATGGGCCATGAATTCATTTATCACCAGGGAGGTGTTGTTCACATCGTAGCCCTGATAATCAAAGTATGAACGGAGGAAACGCCCCGCCGCCGGGTCGAGCCCTTCCCAGCGGCGGCGGCAAAACTCCCGAAAATCCGCGTCGATAAAAAAAAGACCGTGAAACCCCTCGTGGATCATAAAGAGGCCGCGGAGGTACTCCGAAGATTCCCGGGAGATGGAAAGAACCGCTCCCGTACCGGGACCCGAACCGGAGGGGTTCAAGATGCCGGCCTTCCGGAGGATGTTTTCAAGCTCCCCCTCTTCCGGGGAGAGGGGGAAATTTTTTTCCCGGGCCGCCGCAAAAAAGGCGGCCAGATCCTCCGCCCGGTAATCGTGGGCGTTCCAGCCGTGGAGATCCGCCATTTCCCTATCCCCCAGCAAACGGCCTGCGGTCCCCTTTTTCTCCACAAAAAAGGCGAGCCGCTTAAAAAGCCGGTCCTGGACCGCGTAGTCGGCGGTATCAAAGATCAACACCGAAGGAAAATGCTCCCATTGGAACACCTCGTAACGCCGGTCCCGCCACAAGTTCCGGTCGTATACCAGGATCACCCCGGGATCCGCGGGGATGGCCGCGGGAAAAGGCGGAACAGGGGCCGCGGCCAGACGGAGGGCGTCAATTTGACCTTCACCGGTAACGGCCATGGGATAGGGCTCCCGGGGGAAAGCCCCCGGGGGGATGCGGATCGGCCCGTTCTCCAGGCCCCCCGCGTACTCATACCGGGCCTCCCCCAGGGATAACACAAGCCGGACGGCGTTTCCGTGGAGGGACAATTCCACGGCCCCCGGTATCCGGTATGGGGCGAGGGGCTCGATTAAGGCCCCCTGAACCGGCCGGGACGGGGTCCCCTGGCCGGCCCCGGTTTCCCCGGACACAAAGGGGGTGACCCGCAGGGCCGCCCCGGCGTCTTCCCCTTCCCGAACAAAGCCGAACCACCGGGGCAGAAACCGGAGGGACCGGATCTCAAAAACCGGCTCCTTCCCTCCGGCGGGGGGGGGATCGGCCTTTTCCCTGGTTTCAAGGGTGAAGGAAAATTGTTCTATCTCCGAGCCTAAAAGGGGGATCCCGTAGGTGATTTTTTCCGGAGTTCCCCCGATTCCTAAAAACGAGCCGTCCCAGGGTAATTCCCAGGGGGCCTCCCCTTCCACCCGCACCACTATCCGGCACCGGCCTTTCCAGTCCTCCAGATTCCCGGCGGGCCCCTCCCCCAAACGAAAACCATACTCCACCTCCAGGGACGTACCCGGCGGAAGGGACAGGGGCTGTTGAAAGAGGTAGTTCAAGGGCTTGGGCGCTCCCAGGGGAATAATCCCCGCGGCTGAATTTTTTGAGCGGCCCAAAAGGGGGGGCGGGGAGCCGGCGGAGGTATAAACGGGAAAAGCCGAAGGTTTTTCATAGGCGCAGGCCCCTGCCCCAAGGGAGAGGATCCCGCAAAAAAAGACCGCGCCGATAATTCCGGGTTTCATGCTGCCCTCCCCGGTTTAGAGGCTGATAATTTCCCGGGCCATAAGCTGGGCCAGAGAATATTTGCGCTCCTGGGTCATCTCCGCCTCGTTACTCAAAAAAGTCCCCAATTGGGCGGCAAAAGATTCGGGCAGCACCGGAAGGCCGATCACCTGCCGGTAATACCCCCGGTGGGAAGGCTCAAACCGGTGGTTAATACAAAACAAGGTCAGACAAGCGGTCTTGATAAAAAGCGCGGAAGAGATAAGGTAATGAAAATCGTCCCCCTGGAACAGGGCCGCTCCCAGATCGTTTAAAAAGTGTTCCATTTTTGACTGGTGGGCATCCCGGATCTGACGCCAGAATTCATTGTCCAGATTATCAAGCCGTTTCCGGATATCCTGGATCCAGATATTACGGGCGAAGAGGATTTCCCCATGGGCCAGACGGTAAAATCCATAGGTTCCGGAATCTTTAATAAACCACAGGGAATCCAGTTTGGTATCCGCGTAGGAAACCAACTCGTCAATTCTCTGGGTGGACTTGTATTCCAGCCGTACCGGTATTTCCCCGATGAGAAACCGGTCCTTGTCACCCCGGTTGGAGGTTTCAAAGGCCACCGCATCCTCCCCGTATTGACGGTGGCGCTCCGCCGCCGGGGGGATGGGGCCGGAATGGAATATGTCCAAAATAAAGGCGTAGTAGGGATCCAGCGTATCGGATCTGGCCGCCTCATTAAGGGTGATACACTCTACCCCGGGCCATTGAGAAAGGATCGATACAAAACGATCCGCCAACAGTTTGGTTTTATACTTCATCACCCTTCCTTTAACAAGGGAACCGGTTCACCGCCAACCGAGTTTTGACACCGGATTCACGTTCTGAAATTCAGTATACCACAGAACCCGGGCTATGAAAACTCCGCTCTGGTCCGTTTTTTATGGGACCCAGCGCGCTCCGCAGGACGCGCCATTGACAGATGGGGTAAAAGCATTTATTTTTGAGGGGAATCTTGGCCGCCGGTTCGGCCTACCCCTCTTTAAACCCGGTAAATGTCCGGGAGGAAGGTGTTTATTGCCGCCATGTCCCACATCCCCTCCGAAATTCTGCGGTTTCTCATCCTGGTGCCCCACCGGGATACGGTGAAGATCCTGGGGGATTACCGTCGCCTGCTTTTCGGGGCGGGTTTCCCCGGGGCTTTTTCCTTTCCCACCGCAGCCCCCCTGGCCCTGGTCTCCCGGCCCTGTACCGGCGAGGAACTCAAAGGGATCGCCCGGACCCTGCGGCAAGCCAGTTTGGCCCGGGGAAGGGGAGGAAAAATTCAGGGGGGAGCCCCGGAACTGATTCCCTTTCCGAATATTCCCGGGGGAAGGGTCCTTTCGGGTTTCTCCTTTTTTGGTCCGGCCCTGGACCTGCCGGTACCGGAGCTGTCCCTGCCGGGACTTATATACCCCTTCCCGGCTTTGGTCCTTAATACCGCCCTGGTGGAGGGGGCTCCCCTGATTCGGGAACCCGCGCCTCCGATGGGGGCCTTTTCCTTCAGAGCCGCGGCAGCGGCCAATATGGTCATCCGTCCCCTGGACGGTGCGGGAACCGCCGGTGGGGACCCTTATTCCATGGAATGGAAGATCGGCCGTTTAAGCTGGCTGCCGGCGAAAAAAATCGTTAGGGCGCCGCCGTTGAGCGGGTCCTGATAATCCTGAATGGAGGACCGAATGGAAGGCTGCTATCGGATCAGTGAACACACCCTTATCCTCAAGGTTAAAGCCGTACCCGGCGCCTCAAAGACGGAGTGTGTTGAAGTTAAGGAAGGACAGCTCCGGATACGGATCGCCGCCGCCGCCGAGGACGGCAAGGCCAACGAAGAACTCCGTTCTTTTTTAGCAAAAACACTTAAATGCCCCAAAAAACATATAACCCTGCAATCCGGGGAAAAATCCCGGATCAAAACCCTTGCCATGCCCCTGATCTATAAAGAAAACCTTGAAAATCTGGTTTTTTCAAAATACGGTTAATTTTGAAACAGCCGAGGCTTTCCCAAAACTTCAGTTTTTGGGAAAGCAACCTTAGATTTATGGGAAAAAGCGGACTTTAGACCGCTTTTTCAAGAGCATTTTCTAAAACCCAACCGGGTTTTGGGAAATGCTCAGCCGCAAGCCCTCTACGCAAAAATTTCGATTACCCGGTTGCCGCGGGCTAAAGGAGCGGCGGTCCAGGAGCCTGTTGCGGCTTGTATAGAGAATTACCGAGCAAGGTCTGGTACAGGCGGTAGTTTTCCTGATCAAAACACATAAAGATCACCGCGCTGATCCCCGGCGTTTGGGGAAGGGTCTTTTTTACTGTTTCCAGGGCGATCCGGGCGGCCCCTTCCTTGGGGTAACCATAAACGCCGGTGCTGATGTTGGGAAAAGCTATGCCGGAAAAACCCGCCTCTTGGGCAAGGAGGAGGCTTTTCCGGTAACAGGAGGCCAACAGTTCCGGTTCTCCCCGGCTGCCGCCATGCCAGACGGGACCCACGGTGTGGATCACCCCCTTACAGGGGAGCCGGTAGGCGCCGGTGAGTAGGGCATCTCCGGCGGGGCACGCTTCCGCCCCTTCCTTCCCGTGGGCGATACGCCGGCACTCCTCCAGAAGCTCCGGTCCCGCGGCCCGGTGAATGGCCCCGTCCACTCCCCCTCCCCCCAAAAGGCTTGAATTGGCGGCGTTTACGATAACATCCACCACGAGCCTGGTAATGTCCCCTTGTTTAATTACTATTTCTGCCATAGGCTCCCCCCATCATAGCCGGTATATTTCAAAGGCGGCTTTTTATTTCCCGGGCTATCATTTCCGGAGTTTTTTGTTCCGCCCCTATGATCATATCGGCGGCCTGCCGGTACGCCTCGGATCTTCGCTCATGAAGGGCGCGATGGGTATCCTGAGGGTTTTCAGTATCAAGGAAGGGAGGCAATGTCCCGGTTTTTTCCGCCGTAAGCCGGATCCGTTCCCAGGCCGTTCCGGGACTAAGTTCCAGATAGACCAGGAGGATCCCTTCCGCCCGGCTTAAACGATCCATGGCGCGGGGGTTGTCGATAATCCCCCCCCCCGCGGCAATAACCCGGACAGACGCCCTTCCCTCCTTATGGGAACAGGCCAACAGGGAGTCCAGCGCGTTGCATTCGGCATCGTTAAATATCTGAACCCCCTTTCTATAAAGTTCCCGCGGGGAGGTACCGGTTTGGGTTTCGATTGATTCATCCAGATCCGTAAATTCACCCGATAAAAGGGGGGCCAAAACCCTGCCGGCAGTGGTTTTTCCTGAATGTTTTGGTCCGACCAAAAAAATTATCCGGGGAAATAGCTTTTTTTTCACCGCCTATACCCTGGGAAAAAATTTACCGTAAAATAACCGTAATGAATGGATGGAACCTCGTATTACTGGTTATTATCACCCTGCTACCGCTTATATCGGTATATCTTTGGTTTCGGATAAGCAAATTTCCGGTACGGCCGCTATGGTTTCTTCCGGCGCTTCCGGGAAGCGCCGCCGCCCTTCTTGCCGCTGCCGCGTATTGACGAAAAAACTCAAATTTCATATTATAAAGAAGCTGTTTTAAATCCGGTGGGCTGTCCAGGAAGCGGCCGGCTCCCTGGACAGCCCCATTATACCTCTTTGTCTGCGTAGGGCAGACCATATTTTAGTCCGAAAGGAGGGCCCATGCGACCGTATGAGCTGACGGTTATCTTCCCCCTGGAAGAAGACCAGTACCAAGAAGGGCGGGAACATTTATTGACCGACCTCAAGGATCATGGGGCGGAGATCGAAAAAACCGATGAAATCGGGGATCGGGATCTTGCCTATGAAATCAAAAAGAGAAGACGGGGACGGTATGTTCTTTTTACCCTCAAGCTGGATCCGGTAAAGCTGCAAAATCTGGACCGGGTCTTTAAACTCAATACCAATCTTCTTAAATATCTTTTTGTAAGAATAGAGGAATAAGGAAGAGCCTATGGCCGATCTGAACCATGTAGTCCTCATCGGTAGATTAACCCGGGATGCGGAGCTTAAATATACTTCCGGCGGGCAGCCGGTTTGTAAATTTTCCTTAGCGGTTAACCGCCGGAAGAAAAACGGCGATCAATGGGTGGATGAGGTGAGTTATTTTGATATCGTCCTGTGGGGCAGACAGGGTGAGTCTTTGAATCAGTACCTGGTTAAAGGGAAAATGGTGGGAATTGAAGGGGAACTTCGCCAGGACCGTTGGGAGCAGGATGGCCAGAACCGTTCCAAGGTGGAAATTGTGGCAAACAACCTGCAGCTGCTCGGCGGTACTCCCGGAGGAGGCAACGCCTCCTATGGAACCGGTTCGGGTGCTTATCAGGAACGGCGGGGCGAAAGTCCCCCGGAACGAAGCCCCCGGGAAACGCCTCCCCCGGCAGGGGATGATGGTTTTACCGATGATATTCCTTTTTAAAAGCGGCGGGTTCAAGCCATTCACTTTTGGAAATCCCAGCCGGTTTAACGGAAAAAGCGCCCCGGTTTAATTGGGGGCTTAACCGCTTTTTCCCAAGCCTCAATTTTATGGAGTTTATGATGTCTGACGAAAAATATAATGAAAATGAACGCCCGTCCCGGCAGGATAGGGGAATGGATGTTCAGATGGACGGCCGGGAAGGGGAAGACAAAACCGGCCGGGGCAAGGGAAAAATCTATTTTAAGAAAAAGGTCTGTAAATTTTGCACCCAAAAGCTGAAAATAGATTATAAGGATGCCGATGTGCTTCGCCGGTTTATTACCGAGCGGGGAAAAATATTGCCCCGGCGGATTACCGGAACTTGCGCAAAACACCAGCGGGCTTTGGCTTTGGCAATTAAACGGGCCAGGGTTATCGCCTTGCTTCCCTTTGTCGCCGATTAAGCCGCGTTTCCTTTCTATGACCATCCGTCGCGGCCCGGATCTTATTCCCGCCCTTATCAGCGCCCTGGTGAGTGTGGGGTGTATGCGGAGCGGGTTCTTTGGTTTTTTTTTCCTGGTCCCCCTGGGGGTTGCCGCTTTTGGTTATGATGTGCGGACCGCATGGTTTGCGCTTGTTTGCGCCGTTATAGGGAATGGGGTATTGTTGGGGGGTATTGCCCTTTTTGGGGGGTATGCCCCGGGGGAATGGGGGACGGATATTTTTTATTTTTCCGCCATGGTATTACTCTTTGGGTGGATTACGGCTCCGCCTTCATGGGGCCCCCGGTTTTTACGGATCCGGGCCGCCTATCGTATTCTGGCGGGTTCCCTGGGGGGGGTATTGGTCTTTCTGCCCCTTTTTATTGCCCTGCGGAACAACGCCGGATTTCACGCTTTTATTAAAGCCCAGTTGGAGGCGTTTAATTCCCTCTATATCTCTTCCGGCGGGGCGGCCGATGTGGTGCGCCGTTCCCTTTTGGAGCAGCTTACCCCGGATATCGTTCTGGAATCCTTGGAATTTATGCTCATCCGCGGCGGGGGGATAGCGGCCTGTGTTTTGTTTTTTTTCATAAGCCGTCAGGCGGCGTTGATGCTGACCTGGATTATCCGGCGCAGACATCCGGGAGGAAATTTATCGGCCTTTCATGTGGCGCCGGGGATTATCTGGGTGCTTTCCTGTTCTCTTTTCGCGGTACTGTTGGGAACGTGGATAAAAATGGCCCCCCTGGAGATTATCGCGTGGAATACCCTTGTCCTGTGTGTTATACTGTATCTGGCCCAAGGCGGGGGGATTGTGTTGTTTTTTTTAAACCGTTTTGCCGTTCCTCCGGCCCTCCGGGTTATATTTAATATTGCTTTTTTGTTTATGATAGTTAACCCTGGAATGTGCCCATTTATCCTTGGCATTTTAATCCTCTTGGGGATAGCGGAAAATTGGGCGCCCTTTCGGGTACAAAAATCAAAGGATCCATCCTCTACTCCGAGGGTAGGAAATTAAAAGAAGAAATGAAAGTTTGGGCTTTTATTTCAAAGGAGCTTGTGTTATGAAAGTAATCCTCAATAAGGATCTGAACCCCTTGGGCGAAGAAGGGGACGTACGGGATGTGGCGAAAGGTTACGCCAGGAACTATCTCTTTCCCCGGGGCATTGCCCTTCCCTATACGGAAAGCACGATCAAGTTATTTGAATCCCGGCGGGAGGAAATTGATGCCCGTAAGGCGGATAAACGGAAGGACGCCCAGGGGCTTAAAGAAAAGCTGGAGGGCCTTGACCTGCTTTTATCCATGCCCGCCGGAGCCAACGGAAAACTTTACGGCGCCGTTACCAGCCAGACCATCGTGGATGAACTTTTAAAACAGGGATTTCCGGTTGAGCGGAAACGGGTGGAGCTTCCGGGAAATACCTTTAAGAGTGTCGGCAAATATAAGGTTACGGTTAAACTCTACGAAAGCGCCGCTGCCGAAATAAATGTTACGGTCCAGGGCCAGGCGATCAAGGTGGAAACAAAAGCCCCGCCCCCCAACCGGCCCCGGAAACGCCGGGACGCTCCGGAAGGGACGGAGCAGACTGTCCCGGCGGCGGTTCCCGAAGCCGGTTCCCCGCCCATACCGCCGGAATCTCCCGAAAAAACCGCGGCGGAGCTTGTTCCGGAAGAGACCCCTGACAGCGGCAGGAATGAAATTCCCCCCGATGCCGGTACGGCCGCATCCCAGGAATAAGCTTTAAGTCCCTATGGCGGCTGCGGTGCTTAAAGATAAAATTCCCCCCCATAATGAGGAAGCGGAGCAGGCGACGTTAGGCGCCTTGCTGCTTGATGAGGACGCGATTACCGTCGCGATCCAGTACCTCAGGGCTGATGATTTTTATTCCAATGCTAACCGCCGGGTCTACGAGGCGGTTTTAAGCCTTTTTAATCAGGGGCGAAAGGCGGATATCATCACCGTTACCGCGGAACTCAGGCTGGCGGGGGAATTGGAGGCTTCCGGAGGCGCCGCTTATGTGGCGTCCCTGACGAACGTGGTGCCCTCCAGCGCCAATGTGGATTATTATGCCCAGATAGTAAAGGATTGTTCCGTCCGAAGGGTTCTCTTGAGAATATCCGCGGAAGTTAACACCAAATCTTTCGACGAATCCCAGGATTCCCGGATCATACTGGAAGAAACGCAACAGCGTTTATTCGACCTCGCCGATAACCGGCAGACTTCTACCTTCAAAAGCGCCAAAGAGATCATTCCCCAGGCGATAGATACCATACAGAACCTCTTCAATAACAAAGATGCCTATACGGGGATTCCTTCGGGGCTGGACAAATTAGACACTATGACCTCCGGCTTTCAAAATTCGGAGCTTATCATTATCGGCGCCCGGCCTTCCATGGGAAAAACCGCCCTGGCCTTAACCATGGCCGCCAATATGTCCATCCATAACAAAAAAAGACCAATTCCGATAGCCTTTTTTACCCTGGAAATGTCTGATCTAGCCCTGGTACAGCGGCTTATCTCCAGTGAGGCCCGGATCGAATCCACTAAAATTCGGGCAGGCCTTTTAAAACCTTCTGATTTTGATCTGATTTACAAAGCGGCGGATCGTATTTACAACGCTCCCTTTTATATTGTGGATATGCCCAATATGAAACTCCTGGATCTCCGGGCCCAGGCCCGGAGGCTCCGGACTCAGCAAAAGGTGGAGATCATCTTTATCGATTACCTTACCCTGATAAGTTCGGATAACTATCAGCTTCCCCGGCATGAACAAATAGCGGAAATTTCCCGCTCCCTTAAAAGCCTCGCCCGGGAGCTCAATATCCCCATCGTAGCCCTTTCCCAGGTCCGCCGGGACGCCGAGGGTAAACGGCCTAATCTTTCAGACATCCGCGAATCGGGTTCTATCGAACAGGATGCGGATCTGGTTATGTTTCTGAACACGGCGGAAGGAACGGAAAAAAAATCCATGGAAGATGTCCCCCTTGATGGGATACTTATGGAACTAAATATAGCCAAACAGCGGAACGGGCCGACCGGGCCGGTGAAGATTGTTTTTTTAAAAAAATATACCAGATTTGAGCCTTGGACAAGGGATACTTGATTCGCGGCGAAGGGTTCATACTCCAGAACCCGATCGCGGGGTCAACGCCCCGGGGTGTCATTAAATCTTCGTGAGGAGGGAGATATGGGATTTATTGATAATTATAATTTTGAACTATTGGTGAACGAATCGGAAAAGGCGGTTCTAAAAGAATTGGAAAATCAGCTTGAATCATACGAAGGGGTCATTTGCCGTTGCAACGACTGTGTGGTCGATATGGCCGCCATGGCGTTGAATACGATAAAACCCTTCTACCGGTTTTCTCTTTTGGGAACCCTCTATGCGGCCCAGGTCATGGAAGATACGGCCTATGCCGATTCGGTAAAACAGGCGGTCGCCCAAGCCATAGAAAAGGTACGCAAAAATCCATCCCACGATTAAGCAGGCTAAAATTTAACCGCCCGGAAGCCGCCGCTTTAGGAATCTTTTTTAATGGTTCCGGCCAAAACCGAGCCGTCAGCTTTCTCCAAAAACCACTGTTTTTCATACATCCGCAGCCGGGCGCGGCATGATCCGCTCTCCGGATCATGCCAGGTAATGCTGCCGTCCCGGTCTACGGATAAGAAACAGTTTATGCCGCCGATAAGTTTTATGGGCAGGCCGGATGTCCGCTCAAAGGGAACCGTGCCGCCGGCATGGTAAATAACCGCTCCTTCCTCACCGAGGGTGCTTGCCAACAGGCCGTTACATTCGGCCAGATCAAATCCGGTATCTTCTCCCTGACATTCCGTTAAAAGCATGGAACGATCCGGCCGCGTGACATCCAATTTGACAATGCCGTTTCTTACGGTACCTGAAGCCAGGACTGCCACGCCGCCGTATATGGTCCCCGTCAAACCCCGGTAGAGCCGGACCCCGATACTAACGGGGTATGCCAGGGATACGGTTTCACCGCTTGAAAGGTTCACTTTGAGAAAGGGGACCCCTCCCGAACCGGTGCTGCGGCTGATAATAATATTCTCCGGATCGAGAAAAACCGCGTCCAGGGCACCCTGGGAGGAAAATGAAAAGGTACTGTTTCCCGTATTGAGGGAGGTGACGGTGATATTTCCGCCGGTATCCAGGGACAACACCTGATCCATCAGCATGGAAACGGAAAGCAGGGACTCCCCCGGGGTAAAGGATAGCGCCGCCGGTTCGGGAGCCCCCGGGCTCGGGGGGGCCATGGCGGAGGCCGGGATGTTTCTTATCACGGGGGGGCCAAAGTCTCCATCGGACCGCCAGAGTATGAATTTTCCCGGCTTACCGGAATGTATTTCCGGTTCCGGAGTGATATTGGTGTAATTCCCGGCGGGCTCAAGCTGAATAATCTCCCGGTCTTTTATGAGCGTATAATCCAGGGGAAGAAATCCCAGGTCGTTTGTCTCCCCGATAAAAGCCAGGACCCCCCCGGAAGCGGCGGCATCCCGAAGGGCCCGTTGATCCGCGGTGGTCATAACCTTGATGTTTTCCCGCCGATCAAAGGACCAGACCTTGCCGTCGGCGCTTCCCAGAACCGGTACTTTTCCGGCGCTGAGGACGCTTGTTACTTTTTCGGGAATGGATACGGTTAGGGACCTCGCCCTTTCCAGCCTTCCCCGGGGCGTAAGGGAAAAATAGTCGACCTTGTCCGCGGAAAAACACAGTAATTGCGAAGCTTCGGAAGCCTCGCAAACCAGGAGCCCCGGATACAGGGAAGGCTCCCGGGCGATAATATCCCCGGAAAGGGCATTCACTATCACCAGGCCACCGGAATCAAAGCCGGCAAAAAAATTATTGTTCCCCATAAGGACCGGAGAGAGGATATTGGATGGAACCGCTAAATGTCTGATTTCGTTTCCCGATTCCAACTCCCAATAGGAAAGGCTCCCGGAGGGCACATAGGTGATCATGGTCCGTTCGGATCTGCCGGTGGCGGCGAAGGTAACGGTCCCCCGTATGTTCACAGGAAGGGGTATATCCTCCCCGGTTTCAGCGTTAACAAAAAGAACCCCGGCTCCGCTTTTCTCCCCTACCATAAGGAAATTACCTCCCCCGGAATAATTAATGCAGGACAGGGGTTCGTTAAAAAAGCGGATGAAGAGTTGCTGCTTGGCTTCATAATTCCAGGCGGAAATACGATACATCCCGGATTCGTCCCCTTCAATCAGGGCAATTTCCGGTTTATTTGGCCGTAAAACCATGGAAATGATGGAAACCGGGGATAATTGAACATGGTCAACCGCGGCGTTGGCGGAGATATCCCAAATCCCCAAAAAGCCGTCTGCCCCGGCGCTTAAAATCCGTCCCTCGTGGTCGTAAAGAAGGACATTAACCGGACCCTTATGCCCGTTTACGGGTAAATCGTTTTTTTTTCCGGAAATTCCCAGGGATTCGGCCATAACCGGGATCGTTACGGAAAAAACCAAAATCATCCAGAGACACCGCCGGGGCGCCGCGGCTTCCCCCGGAACAGGCCGGGCCGGGGGGATCATTTTAATTCCTCGGGACGCATCATGTTCTGTACCGAAAGATATGAACGCCAGCGAAGGGAAGAAAAAAGTTCCCCCCGGGGATTTGCTTTATAGTCCCGGTTTGTTTTTTCGTAGAGATCCAGGGGAAGGCGGGTAACCGCGATTTCATCCGTCTTTAATCCGTGGATGTGAAACTCAAGGGAATCGGATCCTTTATCCTGGTACCATATACTGATCTCTCCATCAGGATTGGTTTCCTCGGCTTTAAGGAGGAGGTAATATTTTAACGCTTCGATAACCGCCGGTTCCAGCCTGTCCCGGTAAACCGCAATCCGATCCGAAAGTTCCGGATAGCCGATAACGGTTTCTTTTTGTTCCTGGTCCTTTTTCCTGCGATAAAATTCCCCCCGCTCCAATTCAGGAATTACCTCCAGCCGTAAGTTTCTACTGGGCCAGAGGATAGTTATGGGGAATTCGGGTTTATGCTTTTTTCCGCAATTGGTACAGAAAAAATTCATGAAAGAACCGTCCATGATCTTATCGATATATTCATCCTGGACATCCAGATCAATTTCACCGGGAACTTCAACGGAAAAAATATTATCACAAAAACAAGGAATTTTATGTTTCATCCAAGGCTCCCTATAAAAAAATTTTACCTGGGGCTGTTCCAAAACTTCAGTTTTGAAACAGCCCCCAGGCTCCCCCTTGTTCCCGCCGGGCAGGACAATCCCTAACGCCGGACCAAAAACAGGATGTCCCCAAAAACCGCAAAGATCATGATGCCGAAAATAAGGACCGCCCCGATGGTCTGAAACGCATAGACCGTCTGAGGACGCAGGGGACGTCCTTTTATTACCTCTATTATGAATAAAACTATCATCCCTCCGTCAAGTATCGGAAGGGGGAGGAGGTTCATGATACAAAGGGCTATGGAAATAAGGGCGAGGAAATTAGCCATAGAGGATATCCCGGTCCCGATACTTTGATCAAACCCTTCAGCGGCAATCTCCCCGACCATATAGGTGATCCGCACCGGCCCGGAGACCGCCTGGGTCAAATCAATACCCCGAAAAAGGAGGCCGAAACTCTTCACGGACACCACCAGGGTTTTCCAGGTCTCCTCGGCGCCCTTGAGTACCGCCCCCCAGGGGGAATATGACGGGGTATGGTAATGGATGCTCTCATAGGTAATACCAATATCGGCGTTCCCTTCCCTCGTGTAGGAGATGACCAGGTTGGTGTTTTTAATTTCACCGTCCCGTTCATATTCCAGGAACAGCACCGGAACTTGCTCCGGGAGGATCCGTAACATGGCGACGGTATAGGGAAATTCCTCCCCGTTAACCCGCTTGATCCGATCCCCCCTTCTGAGTCCCGCTACGGCCGCGGGGCTCCCCTCCGCCACGGCGCTTATCACCGGATCGGCCCAGTAATACACCCCGATTTTACCGGCGCCGGAACTTTTTTCAAGGCTCGGCCGGATGGCAAGGTCCAGAATTTTTCCTTCCCGTTCCACTTTAAGGGTGAGGTTTTTTTCCGCATTGGTGGCTATCACTTCCTGGATATCATGGTAATTGGCGATGGGCCGGCGGTCTATCTCGATGATCCGATCCCCGGTTTTAAGGCCCGCCTCATTGGCGGGATACCATTCCTGATCAATATCCGACGCCAGCACGATCCGGTTATCCATGGTGTAAACCTCAAAACCGATACCCCAAATAAAGGAAAATACCATAATCGCGAAGACGAGGTTAAAAAAAGGACCCGCAAAGGAAACCAAAATCCGTCGCCAGGGGCTTGCCCCGTAAAAGGCTCCTTCGGCGGGGGGAATGTTCTCTTTTTTATTATCAAAGGCTTCCTGCAATTCGTTTTCCCCCCGCATCTTGCAGTAGCCGCCGATGGGGAATATGCCGAGCCGGTATTCCACCCGGCCTATCCTCTTTTTTAAGATCGGTTTTCCCCACCCGATAGAAAAGGCTTCCACATCAATACCTGCCAACCGGGCGGCGATAAAATGCCCCAGTTCATGGACAAAGACCACAACCCCCAACCCGATTAAACCTACTATTATTTTTATGAACATCATTTTTTCTCCGTAATATAGTTAAGGGCCTGTCCCCGGGCTTGTTTGTCCGCTTCAAGAATCGTTTCCAGATCCGGAAAGGCAGCGGGAGAAGCAGGATTTCTCCAGTCCCTCTTAAAAACATACTCAACTATGGCGGATATATCAAGAAAATCGATTTTTTTTGACAAAAATGCCGTCACCGCTACCTCATTGGCCGCATTATATACCGTGGGATAGAGCCCGCCCGCCCGGACCGCGTCATAGGCCAGGGAAAGCAAGGGGAATTTTTGGTAGTCCGGCTTGTCAAATTCCAAGGTTAAGCCGTCGAAGGATAAGGCGCCGAAGGAACAGGGCCTGCGCTCGGGCCAATAGAGGGCGCCGTGGATGGGAAACCGCATGTCCGGCTTTGACAGCTGGGCGTATACCCCCCCATCCCGGAAGGCAACCATGGAATGGACGATACTTTGGGGGTGGATCACCACGGATATCTTATCCGGCCCTACCCCAAAAAGTCCCGCGGCCTCGATGACTTCCAGCCCCTTATTGGCCAGGGTCGCCGAATCCACGGTGATCTTGGGCCCCATATTCCAGGTGGGATGAGCCAGAGCTTCCCGGGGGGTTATTAATTGAAGCCGCTCCGTCGGAAGGGTACGGAAGGGCCCGCCGGAGGCGGTTAAGAAGATCCTGTCCAGGCCATCTTTCCCATGGGCTTCCAGGAGGTTGAAAACAGCCGAATGTTCCGAATCCACCGGGAGGATCCGTTTTTTTTTCCGTTCCGCCAGGGCAAAAACCAGGGGAGCGGCCATTACTATCGTTTCCTTATTGGCCAGCGCCAGATCCGCCCCCGCTTCCAATGCCGCCAGGGAAGGGGGAAGCCCCGCCGCCCCGGCGATACCGTTAACCACCAAATCCGCCCCGGATTCGGCTATGGCCGTGAGTAACCCCTGGGTGCCGTAATAGGCCGCTTCCCTCCGGGCTGTTCCTTCCGGGGGAACAGGGCCGGACAGGGCCAGCCGGGCGCCGGGAAATTCCCGTGAAAGTTCGAGGAGTCCCCGGAGATTTCCGTGGCTGGAGAGCAGGACCGCCTCAAAATCGTCCCTGGCCTGTCTGAGTATATCCATGGTCATTTTACCGATAGAACCGGTGGCGCCAAGAACCGCTATCCGTTTTTTCATGGGCTTCCTAACAACCGGCTCGTCAAAATAGCACCCGATATAACCAATAATATACCGGCGCCGCCATGGCTATGGAATCTATCGAATCCAGAACGCCGCCCCTGCCGGGGATAAGGTTCCCGGAATCCTTGATATGGGAACTTCTTTTTAATGCCGATTCGGCCAGATCCCCCAGGGCCGCGGCGATTCCCGAGAGAAACCCTAAAATTAACCCGGAGGGTATGGCCGGCATATGTTGGGCGGTAAATGCCTGGGGTACCAGCAGGGCCGCCCCCAATCCGATAAAGATGGAAGCGATAAGGCCGCCGATAAAACCGGCGATGCTTTTATTGGGGCTCGCGGGAATAATGTTACGGTTTTTTCGTCCGAAGAGCATCCCCACGGCCCAGGCCGCGGAATCATCGGCGATAACCATGAGCAAAAACACAAGAATGACCGGAACCGCCTGGGGGAGGAGGGTCATTTTGATAATCCAAATCATAAAAAACCCGGGATAGATGATCACCGAAAACACCGCGGCGATAAAAAGCAGGATATCCGGCAATTTATCGGATGCGGAAAAGATCCGGGACACCAGAGGCCAGGAAACAGCCAGCATAAAAGAAACCGGGACTATCGGGATATCGCTCCTGAAGCTAACCGCAATGGTCATGCCCAAAGGAACCAGGGCCCCTAAGATCCCCGCTTCCAAGCGCTTAATGGGGCAGTTTTTCTTTTTCAGCATCTCCGCGAATTCCACACTTCCCAGGGCGGTAACCAGGACCACTATGATATTCAGGACCATATGATTTTTATGGGGCAGGAAGATCACTAAACCGATGAGGAGGGGTAATCCGATAAAAAAAATTAAAAGCCGTTCAATTATTTTTTTCATGCCGGTATACCGCCAAATTTACGTTCCCGCCTCTGGTAATCATAAATTGCCGATGTAAGATCATCCTCGGTCCAATCGGGCCATAATTTGGGGGAAATAACATATTCCGTATAGGCCGATTCCCAAAGCAGAAAATTGCTGGTCCGGAATTCGCCCCCGGTTCTGATGATCAGATCCGGATCGGGGATATCGGGATTATCGAGGTGCCGCCGAATCGTTTCTTCGGTGATCTCCCCTCCGTCTTTTGTCATCAAGCGCCGCACCGCCCGGACTATTTCATCCCGTCCCCCGTAATTAAGGGCCAATATCACCGAAAGCCCCTGGAAATTCCGGGTGTCTTCGCAGGCTTTTATGAGTTCCCCGGCGATTTCCGGGGGCAGCCCCCCCGGGTCCCCCGCGTGACGGATTCGGATATGATTTTCCCGGTAAAAATCCAATTCCCCCCGGAGGTGTGTTTTGACCAATCCCATGATAAAGCCCACTTCATCGGCGGTACGTTTCCAATTTTCCGTGGAAAATACATAGAGGGTGAGGCAGGAGATGCCCATATCGCTGGCGGCTTTTACCACTTTTTTCGCGGTTTTAAGTCCCTCCATATGCCCCTGGGTACGGATCATATTCCGCTGCCGCGCCCAACGACCATTTCCATCCATAATAATGCCGATATGAGAAGGCAGATGAAAATTATCATAATCCGCGTCGTGGGGCATTACACTTCCATTATTTCTTTTTCTTTTTCTTCTAAGACTTGATTGATTTTTACGATATAATTATCGGTTACCTTTTGCAGATCTTCCGACGCGCGGCTTTCTTCGTCTTCCGTGAGCGCCCCCTCTTTCAGCAGCTTTTTAAGCTCGTCGTTGCCGTCCCGGCGTATATTCCGTACCGCCACCCGGCTCTGTTCGGCCTGATTTTTGGCGTGTTTTACCAATTCCTTCCGCCGTTCCTCCGTCAGGGGGGGGACGGAAATTCTGATGACCTTTCCGTCACTGGAGGGATTAAGGGAAAGGTCCGATGAGCGGATTGCCTTTTCAATTTCTCCGATTAACGCTTTGTCCCAGGGCTGGATTACGATAAGCCTGGCTTCGGGGATGGAAATAGTGGCTACCTGATTGAGGGGGGATTTGTCACCGTAATAATCTACTTTGATTTTATCAAAGAGCGCCGCCGATGCCCGGCCTGTTCTGAGGGACGCAAACCCATCCTTTAGACTGGCAATAGTCTTTTTCATCCGATCCTCGGATGATGAAATAACAGTGTGCATATCTCTCCACTCCTTCTGTCGAGCGCTTCTCTACTACCGGTACGCCCGGTTTCCCGCGGCATACCGGCCGGTTTAGGATTACTGGCCTACTTTAAAATACACGTAGTCATTGATGGTGAGTTTTGCCCCCAGCTTTTTGCCGCAATCCGCCAGAGCCTGGGCAACGGTTATTTTCTCATCCTTCACATATCCCTGATCCAGGAGGCAGACATCCGCAAGGTACTTGTTTACCTTGCCTTTCAGGATATTATCCAGCACCTCCCGGGGTTTTCCCGTAAGTTTTTCATCCCCTTCCAGCTGTTTGCGGAAAATGTCTTCCTGCTCCTCAAGGAAAGCGGGATCAATTTTGCTTTTATCCAATGCCAGAGGATTAAAGGCCGCGATATGGAGGGCTAAACTAAAGGCAAAACTTTTTGCTTCTTCCTTTTCATATACTTCCCCTTTATCGGCGCCCATTTTTACCACCACCCCGATGACCCCATCCCCGTGGATGTATTGGGTCAGGTATTCATGGTCGGCGGCTTTTACCACCTTTATCCGTTTAAGGCTCATATTTTCCCGGATCTTGGTGGCCAGATCGTTCACCATCCCGGTAAGTTCATTGTTGGGTTCGGTATAGCCCTTCTCCAGGATCCGGTCGGTAATGTCCCCGCCCAGAACGATAAATTCGGGATTCCGGGCAACAAAATCCGTTTCCGATGCCAATTCCACCAGAACCGCCGTCCGATCCTTTATTTTGATAAAGATCTTCCCTTCGTTGGTTGCCCGGCCCGCCCGCTTTTCAATCGCCGCGAGTCCCTTTTCCTTTAATAATTTTTCCGCCTTCGCGAAATCACCCTGGGTACTTGCCAAAGCGTTTTTACATTCCATCATTCCCGCCCCGGTCTTTTCCCGAAGCTTCTTAACATCAGCCGCGCTAATCTCCATTTTATGTAACTCCTTCAATTTTTTATCGCGGATTGGTTATTCGGAGGGGCTATGCCCACAAGCACCCCTCACGGGGGAGATCCTCCGGGACATTCAAGTTCCCGTCCGGAATGGCAGGCCGGAAGTTCCCCCTGCAAAATGAAAATTCCGCCGGGCCCTTTCCCGTCAACCGGCGCCGGGGATGTCCGGAAAGTCGGTTCCTTTCCGGACATCCGGGGACCCGCGGTCCGGCGCATTAAAGAAGCGGTCCGAAGGATTTTTCCCCTTTCGGGCCGTCCCCTGTCATTCCTCGTCGTATACCTTGTCGACATCCACCGGAAGCTCATCTTCTTCCTCGGCCCCCGGGGGAACATCAGCCTCCGGGGATTCTCCCTTGGAAGCATAGGATTCGATATCCACCTCCTGATCTTCCTCTTTAAGGGAGACATCGGTGACGATATTTTCCATATCTTCATCTTCGTCCCCCAGGGTTTCGATGATCTTGAGCCCCGCCTCGTTATCCGCTTCCACCACCGCGTTGGCGATGATCTGGGTAAACAGGGTAATTGCCCGGATAGCATCATCGTTACCGGGAATGGGGTAATTGATCCCCTCGGGGTTACAATTGGTGTCCACCACCGCGACGATGGGTATCCCCATCCGCTGGGCTTCGGCCACCGCGATAGCCTCCTTACGGGTATCAATGATAAAAAGAATCCCCGGCGGATCCTTCATTTCTTTTATGCCCCCCAGGTTTTTCTGGAGTTTGGCCCGTTCCTTGCCCAGGGAGGCTATTTCTTTTTTCGTAAGATTTTCAAAGGTCCCGTCTACTTCCATCTTTTCCAGTTTTTTAAGACGAAGCAAGGATTTTTTAATCGTCACGAAATTCGTCAGCATCCCCCCAAGCCAACGGTTATTCACATAAAACATGCCGCACCGTTCGGCTTCTTTCTGAATTGCCTGCTGCGCCTGCTTTTTGGTCCCCACAAACAAAACGGTTTTGCCCGAAGAAACGGTTTTACGGATCGCTTCGTAAGCATCTTTGATTGCCTGGATGGTCTTTTGCAGATCGATAATATGGATCCCGTTCCGTTCCGCGAAGATATATTTTTCCATCCGCGGATCCCAGCGTTTAACCTGATGACCGAAATGCACTCCCGATTCAAGCAGGCTTTTCATAGTAACTACAGCCAAAACAAACCTCCCGGCCGCCTATAATCCCGATTCCGCCGGATTTGGAACCGTTCCGGGGAGAAACCCTTCACGTCCGCTCGTCGGTATGGCGGCGCCTTCCCTCTATCTCACCGTCTGTACCGGTGGAAAATAGGCAAAAAAACCGGTTTTTTGCCTTGTTATGGAGCATTTTCCAAAACCCGGTTGGTTTTAGGAAATGCTCTTGAAAAAGCGGTCTAAAGCCCGCTTTTTCCCATAAATCTAAGGTTGTTTTCCCAAAAACTGAAGTTTTGGGAAAGCCTCTATGGTCTATTCCCCATAGGAATAACCATTGTCTTTGAGCATGACATAAAATTCATGTATTGGCAAGCCCACAATGGCGCTATAAGACCCCTGGATTTCGGATACAAAGCAGCCGGCCAGGTCCTGGATCTTATAGGCCCCGGCAGCTCCTTGCCATTCACCGGTATTGAGGTACCATTCTATTTCATCCTCCGAAAGGGACATAAACGTGACCACGCTTTTTACCGAACGGCAGTCTATGGTTTTTTCCTTCCCGTTAAATAGCGCCACCGCGGTAATGACTTCGTGGCTTCTCCCCCGGAGTTTGGTCAGCATCCGGTGGGCATCATGCCGATCCTGGGGTTTTCCAAAAATATCTTTATCCACCGAAATGACCGTATCCGCCCCGCAGATCCAGGGGGGAATGCGGTTTTGCAGCAAACTGATTATTTTATTGACCTTGCGGATCGCGAAATCTTCCGCGCATTCCCGGGGACTTAAGGTCCCGTCCGTATGTTCATCAATTTGAGGGGGCATAATATTGAAGGGTAAGCCCAACAGACGAAAATATTCCTGCCGCCTCAATGAACCGGATGCTAAGATAATAGGTTCTCTCACAAATCACCTTTAATTTTTATTCCGTTGAGGGCTTCATAAGCCATTTTTGCCGCTTCCCGCTCCGCGGATTTTTTAGTTTTTCCCATTCCCGGTCCGTAAGACGTGTCATGAACCATGACCTCTGTCCAGAAAAAACGGGCATGTTCCGGCCCGCTCCGTTTTACCAGCTGATAAACCGGATAGGTCTTATAAAGTTTCTGGCTCAGTTCCTGTAACAGGGATTTGTAGTCCTGAGTATGGCGGTTGTCCATGACTTTGGCTATCTCCGGCTCTATGCGGTGATGCAAAAAACCAAAAACCGCGTTATATCCGGAATCAAGGTACAAAGCCCCGATGAGCGCCTCCATGGCATCGGCCAGGATGGTCTTTTTGGCCCGTCCCCCGGAAAGTTCCTCCCCCCGGCCTAAAATAAGCAGGGTGTCGATTTGCAGTTCCCGGGCGATTCCGGCAAGAACATCCTCGGAAACCACCACCGATTTGATCTTCGCCAGTTCCCCTTCCTTTTTTTCAGCCAGTTTTTCGTACAGCAATGTGGCGGTTACCGCTCCCAGAATAGCATCCCCTAAAAATTCAAGCCGTTCATTGTTGCTTTTATGACCGGATTCATTGACCACGGATCGATGAACGAATGAAAGGTTCAAAAGCTTAAGGCTTTTGAACCTCATCCGGGCGGCCTTTTGAAATGCCGTTAACGCTTTTTTTCTTTCCGGAGTTATTTCCGGAAGGGAACGGACCGCTTGAAAAGAGCAATGGGTAAAATTGCCGCGATCCGTCATGGTTTATTTCTGTTGGGATTTTATATATTCGTAGGCATCCCGGACAGTTTCAAATTCATTGGCTTTTTCATCGGGAATCGAGATTCCCATTTCTTCTTCAATAGCATAAACCAACTCATAGGTATCCAGGCTGTCCGCGCCCAAGTCCTGGCGGAATGATGCTTCCAGGGTTATCTTTCCCGAATCAATTTCCAGTTTTTCGGCGATGAGTTTTTTCATCTTTTCAAATAAATCGTCCATAAAATTTAACACTCCTCTGCTTTGTTCACGGTCCTTGGGGACCATTGGATTTTAAGGCCGCCCAGCTGAACCGGTCTCAAAACCCGCTGGGGTTTAAAACCGGCCCGGGGAAAAACAGTTAAACCGCCCGTTTTTCCGCTTAAATCTATGGCTGCCGTTTTGAAAAACAACCTTTTGAACCACCTTTTTCTATGTTTATGTGAGCCGATCCGAAACTCTGACGGGTTTTGAACCGGCGCCTTTTATCTAATTATGGAGCATTTCCCAAAAACTGAAGTTTTGGGAAAGCCTCTATGGACAGATCCATTTTAGAGGCGGCTTTACGCAGGCGTTATACCTTTGAGTCAGGGACAATTACCTGTTTTCCCCGGTAAAAACCACATTTTGGGCATACCCGGTGCAGTAAAATTTGGTTGCCGCAGGTACTGCATGCTATAAACGCAGGGGGGGTAAGCTTCATATTGATAGATTGCCGGCGGCGGGTCCGTGCCTTTGATGTTTTAACTCTGGGTACAGCCATGTTCGTAACCTCTCTTCATAAATTTTTCCATAATTGCTTCGATAAGTCTAACAAAAACTATAAAAAGTGTCAACTTCCCTGGAAAAGGTCCAGAAAAAAACGCTCGCCCCCCAAAATAAGCGGGAGCGCTTTTCTTCGGCCGGATCAACAGCCCCGCCGCAAGGGAACGGGGCATATTGTTCTCATTGAGGGAGAACCCAGGACCAAGCTCCGGGGCATGACCGGGCCTGTTTCACAAGAGGCTTTCCCAAAACTTCAGTTTTTGGGAAAGCAACCTTGGATTTATGGGAAAAAATGGGCTTCAGACCGTTTTTTCAAGAACCTTCCACAAAACCAACCGGGTTTTGGGAAAGGCTCACAATTCAGGTTTTTTGAAACCACCCCCCTCCGCATATTTATCCCGCAGGGCTTTCGCCACCAGGGGGGGGACCATGGCGGAAACATCTCCGTGAAAAGAAGCCAATTCTTTTATTGCCGAGGAGCGGAGTACAAAATACTCAGGATCGGTGGTCATAAATATGGTTTCTATGGAGGAGGCCAGGGCTTTATTCATCATGGAGAGTTCAAATTCATAGGAAAAATCCCCCATGCCCCTGACCCCCCGGAGCAGGAGCCGGATATTCCTTTCTTTGATAAAGTCCACAATCAGGGAATCGCAGAGGGCCACGGACACATTTTTCCACGGTTCCACCAGGGAACTTACGATGGAGACCCGTTCTGCCGCGGGAAAAAGGTATTTTTTTTGCCGGTTTTCGGCAACCACCACCAAAAGTTCATCAAATATACGGGCCGCCCGTTCAATGATATTGAGGTGTCCTAAGGTAGGGGGATCAAAGGACCCCGGAAAAGCCGCAGTAAGCATAAGCTACCATAACCAAGGGAGCTAATCCGGTCAAGGCCGGCGCTGCCCAGGGCATCGGCGTTTACCCTGAGGGCACGGCCTCATACAGGAAACCCGAACCCAGGGCGTACATCATGCGGCGTTCGGCGCTCGCCCGTTTCTTTTCCGTCTTTCTTTCCCTCAGCCGGCATAATGCCATCTTCCGCGGGATATTCAAATTGAGAACCCCATTCCCAGTCCTCACCCGGCACTCGTCTTCCCGAACAACTATGTCCAGTTGACGGGGCCCCTACAGGCGATGATAACATTCATCGATAATGGGGACTATCGAATCCAGGGTAAAACCTAATTTTTCCAGGTCCTTTTTTTCCTGGCTTTCTTCCCAATTCATATAAGGGTCCGAATAGTGATTCTTCAAGAAATTATAAACCAGATCCTCCGCCGCTCCCGGGAGGGTAAAAAAGAGCCTCTTCCCGGAGCCCATAACTTTTCTGATTGCCCCCCGGACCCGGGAGAGAAAGCGGTCCTGATACACGTCGTAAGAACGGCCGGAAAGTTCCCGAAGGCGGTCGGAGACGGATCCGCTGGGTTTGTTCTGGGATCCGGACGGACGGCGGCCCGCTGGCTTGGCTGACGCGGCCCTGGCCTGAACCGCCGGTTTAGCCGGCGCGGGGGGGGCTTTAGCCCGGACCGGGGACCCGGCAGACATAGGAGCGGGCTTGGCCTGAACCGCCGGCTTGGACGACACAGGGGCAGCCCTGGCCTGAACTGCCGGCTTGGCGCGGACCGGGGACCCGGCAGACGCGGAGATGGCTTTGGCCTGAACCGCCGTCTTGGGCGGCGCGGGAGCGGCCCTGGCCCGGACCGGGGACCCGGCAGCGGGCTTGGCGCGGCCCCTGGAGCGGATCGGAAGGGTTTTGACCCGGGCCTTGGCGCGGGTCAAAGCCGGGGGGGGACGCTTGGGACGGCTCAGGGCCGGGGCGGCCTGGGGAGGGACAACGGCCCCGGCGCTTTCAACGGGCCGGGGCGGAGCTATACGGGAGGGCTTCCGGGGTTTCCGGCGGAAAGCGGAAGGCGGCGAAGCGGCGGGGGAAACTTTGGAGGCCTTTCCCGATTTTGCCGGCGTACCAGCCCGGCGGGACTTGGTTTTCCTGAAAACCATCCGCGGGCCGGCGGTTTCCGGCCGGCTTTGCGGGGCGGCCTCCCTGGAAGCCTGCTGTTCCAGCGCCGATTTTATCGAAGTCCACTTCATCTGGAGGTATACATCCCCCCGAATGGAATAATAGTACCCCGTCACCAGGACCGACATAACCGAGGCGAGAATCTCGTCATCCCGGAAGTTATTCGCCCTGCCCCGGCGGATAGCCATATACACCCCATGGTGTTTGGTACCGTATTTTTTTGAATAGAAATAAAGAAGCTGCTCAAAAGCCGAATCGTGGATGTGATTCCAGTATTTGATGCAATACGCCAGGGTTTGATCCTCCGGCTTGATCATATCCCCGGAAATTTCGATTCGGGCCAGATCATCCGGCGAAAATTGAATCGCCGCCAGGTCTATCATGGGATGGGGCCGGGATATCCGGCGCCCCCGTTTTTTTTGCCGGGAATAACTTTTCCAGTCCTCCCGGATCTGCCGCTGCCGCTCCCGTTCCAGTTCCTGCTGCCGCTGGTTCTCCCGGCGGCTTATGGCCTCCTCTACCACCGATAAAGACTGGTTCAGGTAGGCATGGATCAATTCCACCGCCTTGGTCATGGATTTGACGTAAAAATCAAGCTCCTCCGCATAGTGGAGCAGCCGTTCTATCCCCGCCTGGGCCTCATAGTGATCCTTGGGCAGGGCCAGCAGGATATCATCCGCCGCTTTTATGGTGGAAATGACATCCCGCTCATTATAGGATTCGACTTTTTCGACGATATACACAATGGTCTTTCTGACCCGATCCAGGGCGCGGGCCCCCAAATTCCGGTAGGCCCTGGCCAGGATGGCTTTGTACGCGGGGTCCCGGGAACGGTAACACCGCATGAGCAAGGCCCTGAATTCATCCTGGGGATACCGGGGTTTCAGGCGGGTCTGATATATAGCCAGGGCGTCCTGGGGACGGTGGGAATTTCTTAATTCAAAATACCGCTCAATATCAGGATCATAATCCGGGGACAGAAAAGGATACTCCAACCGTAGTAATTCATCCTCTATTTTCTGTACATTCATTAGGATAAGTATAAAATGAAACAATATTTTTGTATACCAAGCCGGTAATAAATACCGCCGCCCGGCCGTGTTGTCCCAAGTTTTCCGGTATGGTATAATAAAGCATGGGTATTTTTTCAAAATTTTCTTTTGGGTGTCTTATTTTGGCTTGTTTGACCGGAACCGCCGCCTGTACCGCCGGGGAAAAAAACGACCTGGGGGACGGGTTATTTGCCGTCATCAAAACCGGCAAGGGGGATATGATCCTGCGGCTTGAGTACCAACGGGCACCCCTTACGGTCTGCAATTTTGTGGCCCTGGCAGAGGGTAAAATGAACAGTACCGGGGGGAAACCCTTCTACGACGGGCTCTCCTTTCACCGGGTGGTGGAGGATTTTATGATCCAGGGGGGCGATCCCCTGGGGAACGGGACCGGCGGGCCGGGGTATAGCTTTCCCGATGAATTTGATCCCGGCCTTATCCACGACGGCCCGGGGGTTCTTTCCATGGCCAACGCGGGGCCCGGCACCAATGGGAGCCAGTTTTTCATTACCCACCGGGCCACCCCCTGGCTGGACGGCAAACATTCGGTTTTCGGCCGTATTGTCCGGGGACAGGAGGTGGTGGACGCGATCCGGCAGGGCGACCGTATCGAAAAGGTCACTATCATCCGGAACGGAAGCGAAGCCGGGGCCTTTAAGGGGGATCAGGCGGCTTTTGACGGGCTGCTGCGGCAGGCGGTCGCGGCGGCGGTGGAGAAGGTCCGGGTGAAACGGGATGAGGATATGGCCGAAATTGATGCGAAATATCCGGATACCGTCAAAACCCCGTCGGGACTGCGGTATACCATTATCCAGGAGGGAACAGGGCCCAAGCCGGTCCCCGGCCAAACCGTGTCGGTGGGATATAAGGGGATGTTCCTCTCCGGCCAGGTTTTTGACGCCTCTGATTTGCACGGCGGCCCCCTGGAATTCCAGGCCGGGGCGGGACAGATCATCCCCGGCTGGGAAGAAACGGTCCTGGACATGCGCCTGGGTGAAAAGCGGCGGGTAATTATCCCCCCGGAACTGGCCTACGGCGAGCAGGGCGCCGGCAGCGGGGCGATTCCCGGAAATACCTTCCTGGTTTTTGAGATGGAATTGACCGGAATTCGGTAAGGGGCCTCGCAGTTTGTTGCGCTTTAGCGCAACATCGTATAAAAATTCACAAGTGCAACAGGCTCCTATCTCAGTATCCGGTAGCGGCCGCCGGCCAGGGTAAAATGTTCCAAAGCCCCGGGGGTTCCCCGGATACTCAGGTCCTGAAAGACAAAAAGGGCTTCGACGTTTTCCAGGGAATCAACCAGGCTCCGGCCTTCTTCATAGCCCAGGACAAAGAGGGCGGTGGAGAGGGCGTCGGCGTCGATGGAAGCGTCGGCGATAACCGTTACCGAAAGGAGGCCCCGGTCCGCCGGATACCCGTCGGCGGTGGAGAGGATATGGTGGTATCGCCGGCCCCCGGCCTCCAAAAACCGTTCATATACCCCGGAGGTAACGACGCTTTTTTCCCCAAGCTCCAGGACGCCGATATAGACTCCCCGGGCATCCAGGGGATCCTGAACGGCGATGCGCCAGGGGGCCCCTTTCCCTTTTGATCCCAGGGCATAGATATTCCCCCCCAGGTCTATAAGGGCCCCGGAAATCCCCGCCCCCTTGATAAGCGCGGCCGCCTCGTCCGCGGCATATCCCTTGGCAATGGCCCCCAAATCCAGCTCCATACCGGCTTTGGGCAGAAAGACGGTCCCCGCCGCGGTATCGATGATCACATCCCGCCAGTTGACCAGGCCCAGGGCCCCGCGGATCTCCCCTTCCGCCGGGATCCGGGCGTGTTCGGTACCGATACCCCAGAGCTTGACCAGGGGGCCCACGGTGGGATCAAAGGCCCCGCCGCTCAATTCGGCATAACGGAGGGCGGCGGAAAGGACCGTGAGCACCTCCCCGCTCACCGGTACCGGCGCGACGCCCGCGTACCGATTGATCCGGGCCACCTCGGTATCCGCCGCATTGGCGCTCATACGCCCCTCTATCTCCCGGAGCCGGGCAAAAACAGCACCGTATAATGGGGCGGTCCCCTCCCGGTACAGATTGACGATACAGACGGTTCCCAGCACAAATTCGGACCGGGCCGGCGGAATTTTGCCGCAGCCCGTTAAAACCGCCCACCATACCAGAAACAAGGCCCCGGACCGCCGTAAAACAGGGGCTTGGGGGGGCGCAGCCCGGGGCGGCGCGGGAAAAACAGGCCTGAAACCGCTTTTTACCAGGTCCATTTCAAAACCGGCCGGTCTTTTTTGAACAATTTACCGCTCCTCCGTCGCTGGCCCGGCGGGGCAAGGGCGTGTCCCGCCGATCCTGCCCTTTCGCCGTCCGCGAAACGCCGATATTTTCAAAATTGGAATTTTAAAACCGCCAAAAACCTTGAAAGTTCCCCGTCTTTGGGATATAATACTCCTATGGCTGTTGACAGTAACCCTTCCGATATTACGGGAAAAAAAATTTTTTTTCTACATCCCACCGCTTTGGTTCAAAATGAAGTAGCGGCGGCCCTTATACAGCGGGAACTCGAGGTGTATATTGTCAGAGATCATGTAAAGATACGCCGGATTCTTAAAAAATATCCCGACTCCATCGTATTCGCAAATATTGATAACGGGATGCCTGAAAAAGACTGGGACACCTGGATCCGGGGCGTTTTGGCTGATCCCCCCACGGCAAACATCGCTTTCGGTATTTTTGCCTCCGAATATAACGGAGCCCTGGCCCATAAATACGTGGACAGCATTAAGGTTAAATGCGGGTATATGGTGATAAAACCGGATACAAGAAAATCTATTATTCAGCTCCTGGAGATCCTGAAATCCGTTGACGCCTGGGGCAGAAGAAAATACATCCGGGTTACTTCGGATAACGAGGCCCTTACCACTATCAACCTGCCCCATGAAAACGATTTTATCAAGGGTACTATCAAGGATATCAGCGTGGCCGGTTTATCCTGCTCTTTCCCCGTTGATCCTAATATCGAAAAGAATTCCCTGATATCCAGTATCCAAATCAAACTGCAAAGTATGCTGTTAAAGGCCGAGGGGATAGTGTTCGGCTCCCGTATGGACGGCCTGAGCAAAATATACGTGATCATGTTTACCCAACGAACCGACCCCGAGGTCCGGGTAAAGATCCGTAAGTTTACCCAAGCTACGTTACAGGCCAGGATGAACGCGGAATTACGGTAAACGCCCCATGCCGCCGGGCCCCTACCGCTGGCCTTCCGCTTCCGCCTGGGTGCTTTTCCTCCAGAACTGGCTGCGGCCTATTCCCAGGCCAATCTCACCCCGCATCTCCAGGGTATCGACCTTGTACCGTCTGCCGTCCGCCGCCCGGAAGGTGATCCGGCATTTGTACATATTGCCGGTTTCGGGGTCCACGATATTACCGCCGCTCCACTGGCCCGGCCTGTCCATGGTCAATCCGAAGATCCAGGGGGTTCCCCTTACGGGGAGTTGGTTTACCTTCCCCGGCACGGGAAAATTCGGGTAGGACTCCTTGCATTTATCGGCCTTGACATCCGGGGGATACCCGACGACACCGAGAATTTTACCGTAAAGTTTGCCCCCGCTCTGATAGATCTGCCAGCCCGCGGTGGGATTGCCGGTTTTATCGTCCACGCTGACCCAGTAACCCTCCACGGAATCCGCAACAAGGACCCCCGCGCCCAAGGCGAAGATCACGGCTAATACGATTCCTTTCTTCATACCTGCCTCTCCTCATGGTCTATAGGGAAGCGCCGGAATCCGCCGGTTTCAGAGCCTCCCCTTCTATAAAGATATACGGCGGCCGGATAATAGTAAAGGGAGAGGCTTTCCCAAAACTTCAGTTTTTGGGAAAGCAACCTTGAATTTTATGGGAAAAAACGGGCTTCAGACCGTTTTTTCAAGAGCCTTCCACAAAACCAACCGGGTTTTGGGAAAGGCTCGGGATAAAGGGAGGGGCCCCAGGGCCAGGGCGAGCGCATTATTTTGAGGTATGTTCTCCTTTCGGTTAGATTTTTTATGAGGCAACGCGAAGTCTTGTATCTTTTTCAATCCATACTATATAATAGAAGATGTCGTGGTGAAGTAAGTGAAAAACGGTGAGGGACCGCTTTTTCCTTCTAAATCTGAAGACGCTTTCCTAAAACCGAAGTTTTGGAAAGGCCCATAATTTTGAGGAGCTTGAAATGAAAAAGACCTGTTTTGTTTTTTTAGGATTGGTATGCGCCGTCTTGGGGTTGATAAACTGTAAATCATCCCCCCAGACCCAATCTTTAAAGATTAAGGATGAGAATATCCCTGAGTGGATCAATGATTTTCCCCCGGAGGGGGTGCTGTGGGGAGTCGGTGCGTCCAAATCCTCTATTGATACCCTGGCCATGGAAACCGCGGAGCTACGGGCCCGGCAGGATATTTCCCGGCAGTTGACCACCATAACCGACGGGCTGATCGAAACCTTTGCCCAGGAGGCGGGTTCCACCGACAGCCAGGCGGCTCTGGAGTATAAACAGTCCGTCGCCCGGGGCCTGACCAGCGCGAATCTCGTGGGCGCGGTTCCCGTTAAGCGCTGGAGGGCCCCCGACGGGACGTGGTGGTATCAGATTCAGATAGACAAATCCGCCGCGGCCCAAGTTGCAGCCGGTATTGTCGAAAACGAAGCCTCCCTGTATGCCCAATTTAAGGCTCAAAACGCGCTCCAAAAGATGGATGATCTGTTGGAAAAAAAGAAATCGGTTCCCCTTATTATAACCGACAGCAACGCGGCGCCCTGACCCTTCGGGCGGGATTCTCCCGGCTTAAGATGACCGAACCCCTGAAAACCGCGGTTTTCAGGGGTTCTCTTTTTCCTTTATCCGCTGGATCTCGTCGCGGATAGCCGCGGCCTGTTCAAATTCCAATTTTTTGGCGTGTTCCAGCATCTCGTTATTCAGGGCGGCGATAAGCTGTTTCTTCTGGGCGGGGATAAGGATATTGTAGGATTTTTTCAGCACGTCGATGGAGGTAGCGGCGGCGTCCTTTTCCTCCGAGGCGTGGCGGGTAAGGATGTCGGCGATGGCCTTGGTGACCGTGGCGGGGGTGATGCCGTGGGCCTCGTTATAGGCCGTCTGGGCCTTCCGCCGCCGTTCGGTTTCGGCGATGGCCGCGGTCATGGCTTCGCTTTTCCGGTCGGCGTACATGATAACCTTTCCCGCGGCGTTCCGGGCGGCCCGGCCGATGATCTGGACCAGGCTCGTGAGGGAACGCAAAAAGCCGATCTTGTCCGCGTCGAGGATCGCGATAAAGGAAACCTCCGGCAGGTCTATTCCTTCCCGCAGGAGGTTGATCCCCACGAGAATGTCGAATTTTCCCTGGCGGAGTTGGGTCAGGATCTCCACCCGCTCAATGGTTTCCACCTCGCTGTGGATGTACCGGACCTTGAGGCCCAGCCCGGAAAGGTAGTCGGTCAGGTCCTCGGCCATTTTTTTGGTCAGGGTGAGGATCAGGGACCGCTCCCCGGCCTGTATCCGTTTTTGCACCTCCCCGTAGATATCCTCCATCTGGCCTTCGCTGGAACGGACCTCGATTTCCGGGTCCAGGAGTCCCGTGGGACGGATGAGCTGCTGTACCACCTGTTTTGACTTTTCCACTTCGAATTTTCCCGGGGTGGCGGAAACGAAAATGGTTTTGTCCAGGCGTTCCTCAAATTCGTCGTACCGCAGGGGCCGGTTGTCCAAAGCGCAGGGGAGCCGGAAGCCGTAGTCCACAAGGCTCTGTTTCCGGCTCCGGTCCCCGGCGTACATGGCCCCGAGCTGAGGGAGGGTAACGTGGCTTTCGTCGATAAAGGTCAGGTGGGCCTTGGGTAAATAGTCGATGAGGGTATCCGGGGCCTCCCCGCTCTTGCGGCCCGCCAGGGGGGCGGAGTAGTTTTCGATGCCCGGGCAGTAGCCCATTTCGGTGAGCATCTCGATATCGTATTCCACCCGGGTCTTGAGCCGTTCCGCCTCCAGCATCTTGCCGGAATTTTTAAGGAATTCGTACCGTTCCGCCAGCTCCGCTTTGATGGTCCCCAGGGCGTTTTGGACCATATCGGCGGGCATCACAAATTGTTTGGCGGGGTAGATCATGGCCCGGTCCAGCTCCTCCAGGATTTCACCCGAGACCGGATTGAACCGGCGGATCCGTTCCACCCGGTCCCAATCCAGGTCCACCCGGTAGGCCTCTTCCAAATAGGCGGGAAATATCTCCAGGGTATCCCCTCGGCGGCGGAAACGGCCCCGTTCCAGGACCGCGTCGTTCCGCTCGTACTGAAGTTCCACAAAACGGCGGCTCAGGGCGTCTATGTCGACGGTTTCTCCCCGGGAAAAGGAGGCGGTCATCTTTCTGTATACCTCCGGGGTCGCCAGGCCGTAGATGCAGGATACGGTGGCCACGATGACCACGTCCTGCCGTTCCATAAGGCTCCGGGTCGCCGAGAGGCGCAGCCGTTCAATTTCATCGTTGATGGAGGCGTCTTTTTCGATATAGAGGTCCCGGCTGGCCACATAGGCCTCGGGCTGGTAGTAATCGTAGTAGGAAACGAAGTATTCCACGGCGTTATGTGGGAAAAAGCCCTTGAATTCCCGGAAAAGTTGGGCCGCCAGGGTTTTGTTGTGGCTCACGATGAGGGTGGGCATCTGCACCGCCTCGATGATCTTGGCCATGGTAAAGGTCTTTCCCGACCCCGTAACCCCCTGGAGGGTCTGGTATTGGTAATTTTTTTCGGCAATGCCCCCGGCCAGGGCCGCTATGGCATCCCCCTGATCCCCCGCGGGCTTAAAAGGGGAGACTACTTCAAACCGACGCATGGGGATATTATGGAGAATAGCCCCTGGCTTGGCAAGGGCGCTGAAGCCGGGCAACGGAACCCTTCGCGTAAAAGAACTGGATAATTTATCGTTTTTATAGTATTATAAAGGAGGCGGTTACAAAATCCGGTAGCCCGGCGGGACTATAATTTTGGAACCAGCCTGAGCTTAAAGAATAATGGATTGCTATGAAGGAGTTGTTCCATGAGAAGGTCTTTTGCCGCGGTACCGGGTTGTATCGCTGTTTTGGTTTTATTGATCGCCTGCGGCTCAAACCCCAAGGTCAGCAGGGTCGACGCCGGTACCCAGACCGATTTAAGCGGTTATTGGAACAATACGGATGTGACGATTGTCTGCGATTCCCTGATTAGTTCTTTCCTGCAATCCCCCCGGGTGACCGATTTTATCGCCCGCAAGGGCGGGGTTCCGGTAATTCTTATTGGTTCGTTTCGGAATGAGAGTGATGAACATATAGATACCTCCATTATCACCACGATTATGGAGCAGGCCATATTTAACAGCGGAAAGGCCCTGCCCGTGGCGGGGGGGGCTTCCCGGGGAGAACTCCGGACGGAACGGGTGGAGCAGCAGAGTTATGCCAGTGAGGATACCGCCGCGGCGTTGGCCAATGAACTGGGGGCGGATTTTCTCCTTACGGGGTCGGTTCGGACCATTGTGGATCAGGCCGGAAAAACCACCACCAGAACCTACTACGTATCCGCCGAATTAAGTGATATTGAGACCACCGCCCGGCTTTGGATGGGGCAGAATAACGAAATCAAGAAGGTCATTGTAAGGCCCCGTACCAAATTATAGAAGCCTGAGGCTTTCCCAAAACTCGGTTAGTTTTAGGAAAGCCTCCTCTTAAACGGGGTGAGCCCATACGGGGATGGATTCGCCGCGAAGGTTTTGCCGCTATAACCGCGGCATGGTATGTTCATGGTGTTACCATTGTCCTCCAAGGGGAAGGATGTGAAAAAGGTCTTAAACGGTCTATTCCTGATTATACCTGTTTTTTTTACCCTCTCCTGTGCTTCAAATTCCTATGCCAGGATCGATAATGCCGTGGCGCGGGAAGATTTCGCCGCCGGTATCCATATGCTTGAAGGGGATAAAAAAAACCTCTATAAGTCGGACCTTATCCTGTATAACCTTGACAAGGGGATGCTCACCCATTATGCCCGGGATTTTGAGGCATCTTCACGGCTCCTGGAGGAGGGGGAACGGGCCATTGAAGAGGCTTTTACCAAAAGCCTTATCCAGGGGATCGGCTCCTATCTGATAAACGACACGGTCCGGACCTATGACGGGGAGGATTATGAGGATATCTATATTAATACCTTTAATGCCCTCAATTATTACCACCGGCAGGATCCGGAAGGCGCCCTGGTAGAGATCCGGCGGATGAATATTAAGTTACAGGCCCTGGCCGCTAAATACGGGCCCCTCACCTCCAGGCTCCGGCAAAAGGCCCTGGAAGAAACCACCCTGGACTTTTCCGGCGAAGACAACGCCGGCTCCACGGAGTTTTCCAATTCCGCCCTGGCCCGTTATTTGGGGGCCCTTTTTTACCGGGGGCAAGGCAAGGCGGACGACGCCCGGATTGACCTGGAAGGGGTACGCCTTGCCTTTGCCCAGGCCCCCCGGGTGTATACCTATCCCGTCCCTTCCTCGGTTGCGGAGGAACTTACCGTCCCCGCCGGCATGGCCCGGCTTAACGTGCTAGGTTTCAGCGGCTTATCCCCGATAAAAGAACAGTCCGTCCTCAGGATTCCCCTTTTAAACTATAATTATATTAAGATTGCCCTGCCGGTAATGGTATACCGCCGTTCCGAGGTCGGCCATATCGAGGTGATCTTTGACAACCAGGAAAGGTTTACCCTGGAATTGCTTGAAGACATGGAGGCGGTGGCCCGGGAAACCTTTAAGGAACATCTCAAGGTGATTTACCTTAAATCCGTCCTCCGGGCGGTTGTCAAGGGGAGTACCGCCGTGGTCTTCGATGAAATCGGCCGGAACGAGGAGGGGCTTACCGGCGCGGTTTTCGGCCTCCTGGGGCTGGGCACCCAGATTTTTACGGAGATAAGCGAAGCCGCGGATTTACGGTTGTCCCGGTATTTCCCCGCCAAGGCCTATGTGGGGGGGATCACCCTCCACCCCGGCCTGTATTCTTTTTCGGTGAATTATTATAACCGGGAGGGTAAAAAAATCGCCGCGTTCCGGTATGATGATGTACCGGTACAACCAAACAAGCTTAACCTGGTGGAGGTTATATGTTTAAGATGATCCCCCTGATTTTATTCGGTGTTTTTTTTCTGGGCTGCCAAAGCACCGGTCCCGGCCCGGGTAATAACCATGCCCGGGACGATGTCGCCGGGCTTATCGCGTCGGCGTCCGCCGAGGTGGATGCCGTGTTAGCCGGTTCCTCCCGCGCTCCCGGGTCCTCCGCTGTTCCCGGGGTAAGCTCCGGCGGCGTCCAGCCCCGCTGGGTTACCGCCCCCGAATCGGTATATGACCGGAAAACCTATATCTCCGCGGTGGGATACGGCGATAACCGGGACATGGCGGAACGGCGGGCCCTGGCCGCCCTCACGGCAATTTTCGGCCAGTCCATACAGTCGGCTTCACAGTCGGCCACGGTTTATTCCGAGGCGGTTATTAATGGCGCCATAACTTCCGCTACCCAAAACAGCGATTTGGTCAACCTGATCAAAACATCGGCGGAGATGGACTCCCTGGTGGGCGCGGAAATCAAGGACCGCTGGTTCGACGGCAGCGGCACCTATTACGCGGCGGCGGTCATGGATCGGGCCAAAACAGCGGCCCTTTACCGGGATCTGATAACTACCAACCAGCGGCTCATCAACGACCTGACCGCCGTCCCCGATGGGGAAAAATATACCCTGGACGGCCTCAGGCGGTTTCAGCTTGCCGCGGCCGCCGCCGATACCAACGAGACCTTTCTGAACGTGTTACGGGTCCTGGGGGACGCCGGGAACGTACCGGGGAATCTAAAAACCGGGAACGATTACCGCCTTGAAATAGCCGCTATTACCAGAAACATACCCATCGCTGTTGTGGTGGAAAATGATCAGCGGGACCGGATCCGGGGGGCCTTTGAGGAGGTACTCACCAGGGCCGGCTTTAGGGGGGGGGGAGCGAATTCACCCTACCTTTTAAGGGCGCAGGTACATATGACCCCGGCGGATCTGCCCAATAACCTAAACAAATTTGTCCGGTATGTGGTTGACGCGAGCCTGGAAGACCGCCGGACCGGGGATCGGCTTCTGCCCTTTACGGTTGACGGCCGGGAGGGGCATCTGTCCGTTCCCGAAGCGGAAAACCGGGCGTTCCGCGCCGCGGAAACCAAAATAAAGGAAACCTACGGGCCGGTTCTGGACGCCTATATTTCCCAATTTTCGGCTTCCGGTAAATAGGCCTCCCCGGTAAAAACCACGCGCCTTTTCCCGAATATTCCCTCCTCCGCATTGCGGCGGGCCCCTTTTTGTGCTAATGTTTTTTAAGAGAGATTATAGTGGACGATGAACAGCTCATAGTAAAAAATTTGCCCTTTATAAGGATTTTGCCTGCCTGGGCCCAGGAATTATCCTATAAGTACCTGTCTAAAACCACCAACCTGTATATTCTCCACGGGAATATCCGGGATCTGCTTCCCCATAAGATGAACGAGGGGGAGTTTGTTTTTGCCCGGATCCAGAATTACATATCCGAAGTCCTCTTTGGAAGCCGGGACATTATTGCCTTCTACGACCGTTCCAGCGGCGTGGCTTTTTACTCCGATGAAATGGCCCGGGACTATCAGACGGCCATGGCGGAGCGGTATCCTGATATTGACGGGGCGGATTTTATCACCGCTGAGCCGGGGCAGAGTTTTTTCTACCTGGAAAAATATTTTCTTATGAATATTCCCCGGAAAAAACGGATGGTGCTGATCCTGGATTACGCGGAAACCATCATTCCCGGGGGGGATATGATCCGCCTCTCCGAAGAAGACCGGTATTGCCTGGTTACCCTGAACCGCTGGTCCCATGACCCCATATTCACCCGGGGGGACGTTTCGATCATCCTCCTTACGGAAAACCTGGCGGATCTGTCCCCGCGTCTGGTGGGTTCCCCCTCCACGGTGAAGGTGAGCATCCCCCTGCCCGACGGGGAGGTGCGGTCGAGTTTTCTGCGGTTTATGGAAAAAAAAGGCTATTTTCTGCCGGACCGGGGTATAACCGTCGAAGGGGTGGCGGCCGTTACCAGCGGGCTTAACCTCCTCAACCTCAACCGGCTGGTCATGGAGAGTTACTCGGAAAATGTACCCCTGTCTTTGGAATACCTGCGGCAAAAGAAAAAGGAGATCATCGAGAATGAGGCGGCGGGGCTGCTGGAATTTATGGAAACCACCCACGACCTTTCCTACGTGTCCGGGCATGAGTTTGTCAAGAAGCGGTTTAAAAACGCCGCCCGGGCGATAAAGCTGGGACGGCTGGACGTACTCCCCATGGGGTACCTTATTGCCGGGCCGGTTGGGACCGGAAAAAGTTTTATGGTCGGCGCCTTTGCCGGTGAAATCGGGATCCCCATGGTCAAATTCCGCAATTTCCGGTCCAAATGGCAGGGGGTTACGGAGTCGAATCTGGAGAAGGTCCTCAACATCCTCAAATCCATGGCCCCCGTGGCGGTGATGATCGACGAGGCCGACGCTTTTCTGGGGGACCGGGACCAGGAGGGGGATTCGGGGACCAGCAACCGGGTGTTCGCCCAGATCGCCAGCTTTATGGGGAATACCGAATACCGGGGCAGGATCATCTGGTTCCTCATCACCTGCCGTCCCGACCTCATCCCCATAGACCTTAAACGCCAGGGCCGGGCCGAGGAACACCTGGCCCTGTTCTACCCCGACACCGACGCCGAGCGGGAAGCCCTGTTCGACGTTCTGGTGCGGAAACTGGACCTTTCCATCCGTAAATTCCCCGTCTCCGAGGTGTTAAAAAAATTCCGCCACGAATTTTCCGGGGCTGATCTGGAGGCGGTTCTGATCCGGGCAAAGCTCCGGGCCGCCATGTCGGATCGCAGCTTTGTGAGCCGGGAAGACATGGAAGAAGCCCTGGCGGACTTTATTCCCCCGGCCTATCCCCATGAAATAGAACTTCAAAACCTGGTGGCCGTATTGGAATGTACCTCCAAGGAGATGGTGCCCCGGCGCTACCGGAATCCTGACCGCACCAAACTGGTGCAGGAGATCCAGGAGCTTAAATCCCTCCTGGGGGAGCGCTGAGGGCTGCCCGGCGCTACCGGTTGAGTTCCCCCAATTCGCCGTATACGAGGCCGGTGAGTTCCTCCGCGGCCCGCTCCAGTTCCACCAGGCGGTTTTCCCTGTCCCGGCGGTGTTTGACCTCCGCCATGGGGGGGGCCCGGTTCAGGTTCTTGTCCCCCAGCACCACCCGGCAGGGGATGCCGATGAGGTCCGCGTCGTTGAATTTAACCCCGGGCCGCTCGTTCCGGTCGTCCAGGAGCACCTCGATCCCGCGGTTTTCCAGGGCTGAGGCAAGGTCGTCCGCCGCGATTCTGACGGCCCCTTCGTATTTGATGGGGATGATGATCACCTGATAGGGCGCCACGGTCATGGGCCAGACGATCCCCGCCTCGTCGTGGTGTTCTTCGATCACGCTGGCCAGGGTCCGGTCCCGGCCGATGCCGTAACAGCCCATGACGGGGATTTGGGTTTTGCCCGCCTCGTCCAGGTAGCTCACCCGCATGGACCGGGTGTACTTATACCCCAGTTTGAAGATGTGCCCCAGCTCGTTCCCCTTTTTTTCGGAGAGCTCCCCCCCGCAGAGGGGGCAGCGGTCCCCGGCCTTGACGGTGCGGATATCCGTGACCAGCCACGGGACAAAGTCCCTGCCGCAGGCAACGTGGGCGTAGTGGAGGTCCCGGGCCAGGGCGCCGGTAACCGCGTCATGCATGGCGGTGACGGAAAGATCGGCGATGAGGGGGAGCCCTTCCAGCCCCACGGGGCCGGCAAAACCCACCGGCGCTCCGGTCAGGCGCGCCACGTCGCCGTCCGCCGCGAGACTTACCTCCGAAGCCTTGAGGGCGGCGGCGAGTTTTGTTTCGTTCACCGCGAGGTCCCCCCGGATGAGGACCGCGAAAAAGGCCTCGCCGTAACTGAACTCCCCGGAAGGCCGTTTTTCCCCCCGGGGGCTGCCCGGCGCGGAGGAGAGGTCCAGTTCCACATTCACCGCCCGGTAGATCAGGGTTTTGATGAATTGTTTCGCGTCGGTTTTGAGGAAGCCGCAGAGTTCTTCGATGGTTTTTACGCCGGGGGTGTCGATTTTTTCGACCGCCGCCGTAGAAGCCGCGGCGGCTTCCGGGGAAACCCCTTCGCCCCCCGCCCAGTCGGGCTTGCAGGCGGCCTTTTCCACATTGGCCGCGTAATCGCAGGCCCGGCAGAGAAGGAGGGTGTTGTCGCCGATCTCGCTTTCCACCATGAACTCCTCGGAACCGCTCCCCCCCATGGCGCCTGAGTCCGCCCGCACGGGGATCACCGTAAGGCCGCAGCGCTTAAAGATCCGCCGGTAGGCCCGGCCCATGGCCCGGTAGGTTTCATCCAGGCTGTCCTCGCCGGTATGGAAAGAATAGGCGTCCTTCATCACAAATTCCCTGCCCCGCATCACCCCGTAGCGGGGGCGGATCTCGTCCCGGTACTTGGTGTTGATCTGGTAGAGGCTTAAGGGGAGCTGGCGGTAACTGGAAAGCTCCTCCCGGACCAGGGCGGTAACGGCCTCTTCCGCCGTGGGGGACACCACAAAGTCCGTCCCCAGCCGGTTCTTCACCCGGAGCAGGGCCTCCCCCATGGTCTCCCAGCGGCCCGATTCCTTCCACAAATCACCGGGGACCACCACCGGGGGCTTAATCTCCAGGGAACCGGCGGCGTTCATCTCCTCCCGGATGATCTGTTCCACCTTGCGGAAGGACCGGAGCCCCAGGGGCAGGTAGGCAAAGAGGCCGTTGGAGAGCTTGCGGAGCATCCCCGAGCGGAACATCAGCCGGTGGCTGGCGATAAGGGCATCCCCGGGGACCTCCCGCAGGGTGGGGATAAAGGTTTGACTCAGTTTCATAGCGGGTCCTTATAAACGTAGCGCTTTTCCCAACACCCGGTTGGTTTTGGGAAAAGCTTGGGAAAAAGCGGTCTAAAGCCCGCTTTTTCAGGTAAATTCAGGGTAGCTTTCCCAAAAACTGAAGTTTTGGGAAAGCCTCCGTATACTCATGAAAAAACGCCGTAACCGGCGGGGTTCTTTCAGCATACCCGGCAGGGGGGCTTTTTTCAAGGGACCCGCCGCCTCATCGGCAATGCTCAGTGGGGAACAACGGGAGCTTGGCGAAGCCGATTATATTGCGCAAACAGAGCCTTTCCCAAAACCCGGTTGGTTTTGTGGAAGGCTCTTGAAAAAACAGTCTGAAGCCCGTTTTTTCCCATAAATCCAAGGTTGCTTTCCCAAAAACTGAAGTTTTGGGAAAGCCGCTATTGTGTTAATAGCCTCAACCTCCCCCGCGTATTCCCCCATCAGCACCTGGTCGGAAACAACGTCTATCCCTTCCCGCGTTTCCGCGTCCAAGGGCAGTTGCTCTATTGCTTCAAGCAGCCGGTCAATCTCCTTCATGTCCTTCGCTTCCAGCGCGGCTTTTAACAATGAACAATGAACCGTGAACAATGAAGAACCGGCATTTTCTTTATTGTTCATGATTCCCTGTTCATTTTTCATTGCTCCGCCTATCGCCTCTATCAACTCCGAAAGCCGCCTGTAAAACCCCGGCAGTTTTTCCGTTATCGCCGCCGTGTCCATTGCGTTGCCTGCCAACGCACCCTTCCCCGCGGCATCCAGGGCCGCCGCCTCCGCTCAAGGCGGTATCCACCCGCGCATGGTACGGCGCGATAAGCCCTTCCGCCACTTTCAGGTTGGTGGCGATGTCGTCCACCACCAAAAACCGCGCGGCGGGGGCAGTAAACCGGGTTCCGCTAAAGGCGCTTTCCCCATAGTTCCGGCGATCCGGCCTTCCGTTAAGCACGGCGGAAATCGACAGGGATTGTATCGGCAGGGACACGAAACGCACACCGGGAACATACGCCTCGGTTCCCCATTCGATCATCAGCGCCAGGGGCGGGCCTTCCTTTTGAGGAAATTCCTTTTTCAGTTGTTCCATCACCGGCCTGATCCGGTGATAGAGGCCGTAGCCTGAAAACACAACGTACCAGTCTTCGCCCCGCAGGGCTTCGGTAAAATTCTCAAGGTTTGTTACCAGCCGGTGGGGAACCTGTATGTTTTTCAGTGACCATGCCACGGATTTCGCGTAAATGACCCGCCGTTCAAAGATCAAAGTTTTCTTTTTGCCGGGATTGTCCACCGCGGCAAAGGGCATTTCCACATCCTGGGCGCCGGCGATTTTCTGGGGAACAGAGACGGTAAAAACGCTGCCCTTGCCGTATTCGCTCTCCACGGAAATGTCCCCGCCCATGGCGACACAGAGCCGCCTGGTTATGGCCAGGGCCAGGCCCGTTCCCTCGATGCCCCGGTTTTTGTGGGTATCCACCTGGACGAATTCGCCGAAAAGTTTTTGCCGGTCTTCGGGTTTTATTCCGAATCCCGAATCCGCCACGACTATTTTCAGGGTTAGGTTGTTTTCTCTCCGCGTGTCCTGGGTAATAGTTACGCTGATAAATCCCTTCTCCGTATATTTCACCGCGTTGCCCAGCAGGTTAAGGAATATCTGTCTGACCCGTACCACGTCGCCGGAAAGCATATTGGGAATAGCGGCGTCGATATTGGTGTAAAAGCGGATAGGCTTTTCAACGAGCTTCATGCGGATAATGTTCACCATGTCGTTGATGAGAGAGGAGAGGTAATAGGTAACGGGGATGATTTCCAGGCGGCCCGCCTCGATTTTGGAGAAGTCAAGCAGGTCGTTGATAATCGAAAGGAGGTTTGACGACGCCTGTTTGATGTCCCTGACGTAACCTTTGGATTCTTCGTCCATGTCCCGCCGCAGGAGCAGTTCCGACATACCGCTGATGGCGTTCATGGGGGTACGGATTTCGTGGCTCATGCTGGCAAGGAAATTGTTCTTTGCGCGGCTTGCCGCCTCCGCCTCGACGCGGAGTTCTTCAAGGCGATGGGTCTGTTTGTTTACCAGCCGCTGGATAAGCACGATAAAAATAAGTGAAAAAATAAGGGCGATGATAAGGGCCAGACGCAGCTTGCCGATGAGATCCAAAAGATACACCACATAATTGGCGTACACCTCATCCCCCGCGGCGGCAATTCCCAGGAATACCGCGTCTATGTCTTTGGCGATCTTCCGGGAAATTACCATAGTCCGTTCAAAGGCCGCGCCTGTCAGCCCCCCATGATTTTCCGCCAGCCCCATGATAAGGGGGGTGTACTCGTTGTTCAGGGCGGTCTTGGCGGCATCCGCATAGACGACAAGGCCGCTTATAATGGTTTTGTCTACCAAAGGGTCCGCGTTAAGCGCCTCAAGCACCCCGTCAAGGGAGAGGGCAAGGGTTTCCGCGTCGGCGGTGAATTTCCTTTCCAGTTCCCCGCTTTTCGCGAAATCCCCAAGCCGGGCATAAAGCAAAGCCTGGTTGGCGGTTTCGGCAAGGGCGTAATAGGCGGTCTGGGCGCTTTGGGCAAGGGACTTGGTGGTGTAGGCTCCGGCCAGAAGGGTTCTGCACGAATAATGGCACCGTATTACCACGGCGCTGCTCTGCCAGCCGACTATTGCCAATACGCCCACAATAAACAGGGTACTGCACAGAAAGGTTCCCCTAACGGACAGGCTGCTCAAAAATTTCATCATTTATGATCTCCCTGTTAAACCGGTAACCGCTTCCAACGCCTTG
>JAISOO010000170.1 GCA_031275595.1 Spirochaetaceae bacterium
GTCCGGGATCAGACGAAGGCGGGGCGGACCTCGGTACAGGATTCCTTTGAGAGCCACTACATGGCCTTTGCCGCGGAATATTCCCGGCTCAACAAGTCCGGGACCGTCAGCCTGGGGGATTTTAAGGCCGCCCGACCCACTTAGTCCACCACAAACATCGAATCGCCGGATACGCCTGAAGAAATTTAACCACGGCACGAACCGCCCGAACAGACCCGGGGCTCAGGCCACCCCCTGCCACGAAAGGCGGGTGGTTGATCTTATGGTGAAAATCTGTAATAACTAGAGCATTTCCCAAAACCCGGTTGGTTTTCGGAAATGCTCTTGAAAAAGCGGTCTAAAACCCGCTTTTTCCCATAAATCTAAGGTTGCTTTCCACAAAACTGAAGTTTTGGGGAAAGCCTCACTAGGATCTGTCTACAAAGCCGGTTGCTTTGGGGACAGACCGTGCGTTTTCTCGCCTGAAGGTTGCGAAAACGCGGGTTTTAAGGTAGTCTGTCCATAATGTGCCTGCATTGTGGACAGACACTAACCAGCACGCTGTTTCAAAATCACGGCCCTGCCGGACCAGGGGTTTGAAGCTCGTCAAGGAGGGAAATTTATGAAAAAAGCAGCTATCCGTATGATGGGACTCTTGTTCCTGTCTCTGGGCTTCATCGCCTGCGGCGGCCGGACCGCCGGGACCGGTTCCGCCGCCCAGCCCCAGGAAAAGGCCCAGAAAATCGTCTTTGCCCTGCAAAATGTGCCGGACGGGCTTGATCCGGGGATCACCAACAATTCCTTTGCCGCCCCCTTCCTTTTTAATCTCTTTGAAGGGCTTATCACCTATGATAAGGACAATAATATCATCCCCGCCCTGGCCGAAAGCTGGACCATCAGCGACGACGGCACGGTATACACCTTCCGGCTGCGGCCGGGCCTCAAGTGGTCCGACGGCAGCCCCCTTACGGCCCAGGATTTCGTGTATTCCTATTTCAGGGTACTGGATCCCAAAATCGCCGCCCAATATTCGGTGATGTTTACCGACTTTATCAAGGGGGCGGAGGAATACTACGGCGGCGCCGGCTCCCGGGACCAGGTGGGGATCAGCGCCCCCGATGACCATACCCTGATCCTTACGTTGAAGGGGCCCACTCCCTTCTTTCTGGGAATCCTGGGGATGTGGACCTTCTCCCCGGTAAAACAAGCGGTGGTAGACCAAGATCCCGAGCGGTGGACCCTGTCGGCGAATACCTTTGTCTCGAACGGCCCCTTTAAGGTTTCGGACATCAAACTGGGGGAAAGCGTAACGGCGGTTAAAAACGAACACTACTGGGACGCCGCCCATGTACGGCTTGAGGAGATTGTGTTCCGGTACATCCTGGAACCCGCCACCGCCCTGACCGCCCTGGAAGCCGGGGAAATTGACGGCCTGCGCTTCCCCCCGGCGTCGGAGACCGCCCGTTTGAAATCCCAGAGCGATGCCTTCCAGTCGGTGCCTTCCTTTGCCACCACCTATTACCTTATAAACCGGAACGTGAAACCCTTTGACGATGTCCGGGTCCGCAGGGCCCTGTCCATGGCCATTGACCGGGAAGACATCATCAGCAATGTCCTGCAAAGCTCCGATACCCCGGCTTTCGGCCTGGTATCCCCCGGCTATGTGCTTAATGGGAAGGATTTCAGGGACGGCCGCCCCAATTACGGCCTGTCCTCCACCGCGGATGTGGAAGGCGCCCGGAAGCTCCTCGCGGAAGCGGGGTATCCTGACGGCCAGGGCTTCCCCACCGTGCAGTTGAGTTACTACACCGACCGTACCGTGCGGAGCATCGTGGAGGCCATGCAGCAGATGTGGAAAAAGAACCTCAACATCAACACCGAAATTTCCACCCAGGAATGGGCGGTTTACTACGACGCGGTTCAGCGCATGGACTATCAAATCGGCGCCATGGGCTGGGGCGGGGATTACCTCCACCCCATGACCTTCTTAACCACCATGACCTCCAACAATCCCACCAATATCACGAGTTACCGCAGTTCCCAATATGACGCCCTGGTGGCGGCGGCCCAAATGGAGGTTGATCCGGTCAAGGCGGTGGCCCTCATGCAGGAGGCGGAGGATATGGCCATGGAAGACATGGCGATCCTTCCCTTGTACCACCGGTCCATCGTGTTTATGATGGCCCCCCATGTAAAAGATTTCTACATGACCCCCCTGGCCAATCTGTATTTCAGAATCGCCTATGTAGAGTAGGGGTCTATGAACCCGGTGGCGGAGATCATCATGGAGTCGGGGGGGCGTATGTCCTTTGAGCTTTTTATACAGCAGGCTCCCCTGACGGCCGCCAATTTTATGAATCTTGCGCGGTCGGGTTTTTACGACGGCCTTACCTTTCACCGGGTGGTGCGGGGCTATGTGATCCAGGGGGGCTCCGCGGATAATACCTGCGGCTGCCCCTCGGATGTTACCATAAAGGGTGAATTCGCCCGGAACGGCTTTGATACGGGGCTGACCCATGAACGGGGAGCCATTTCCATGGCTCGGGACGAGGATTTTGACAGCGCGGGAACCCAGTTTTTTATTGTCCACCAGGACGCCCATAAATTGGACGGCCGATACGCCGCCTTTGGAAAAATGCGGGAGGGTTTTGAAACCCTGGACGCCATTGCCGCGGTTCCCACCGCCGGGCCGGACCAGGAAAACCGGCCCCTGGAGCCGGTGGTAATCAAAAAAATCCTGATATACGGCGAGGCTTTCCCAAAACTTCAGTTTTTGGGAAAGCAACCTTAGATTTATAGGAAAAAGCGGACTTTAAGCCGCTTTTTCAAGAGCATTTCCGAAAACCAACCGGGTTTTGGGAAAGGCTCAATTGATTGAAAATTTTGGGCGGATGTGCGGGCAGATACCGGACAACCGGCGGCCCGGGCATAATGAACGCTACCGGATAGCGGATTTCGTGAAAAGCGCCTTCGGCGTCGGACTTCAGTCCGCTTTTTCTTTCAGCACCGGTCGATGCTGGATTACCAGCGGAGGATGAAGGAGCGG
>JAISOO010000030.1 GCA_031275595.1 Spirochaetaceae bacterium
CGTGGCCCTGGACCTTTCGGCCTGTACCGCGAGTACGGACACCGCCGGGGGGGGCCTCTACGGGGACCGGACCTTTGACCCCGGGCCGTCCCACACCGGAGAAAACAAGATCGTGTCCCTGGTCCTGCCTGACGAGGCGGAAAAGATCGCGGCGGGGACTGCGGCCGCGGCGGCCTTTAAGCGCTTTACGGCCCTGGGCCTCATTGCCGGCGCGGGGGTTATGGAGGCGGGTTCTTACGCCTTTAGCGGCTGTACCGCCCTGGCCACGGTGAGTCTCCCCAGGGCGGAAAACATCGGCTTTGATGCCTTCAGCGGCTGCGACGGCCTGATCAGGGTGAGCCTCCCCGCGGCGAGAACCCTCGGCGAGGCGGCCTTCCTGGACTGCGACGCCCTGATCTCGGTGAGCCTGCCCAGGGTAACCAGCATCGGCCAGGACGCCTTCAGCGACTGCAACGTCCTGAGCGCGGTGAGCTTCCCCGCGGCGGTAAGCATCGGCAATAACGCCTTCGCCGACTGCCCGGCCCTCAGGGAGCTTGACTTTCCCGCGGCAACCAGCATCGGCAGTTACGCCTTCAGTGGCTGTACGGATCTCAGGGAGGTATACTTCCCCGCGGCAACAATCATCAGCAGTTACGCCTTCAGTGGCTGCGCCGCCCTGACCACGGTCAACTGCCCAGCGGTAAGAAATATCTCTAATTATACCTTCAACGACTGCGATGCCCTGAACTCGGTAAACTTCCCCGCAGCAAGAACCATCGGCAGTTTCGTTTTCTACGATTGCGACGCCTTGGGCTCGATAAGCCTCCCCTCAGCGAGAACTATCGGCAGTAGTACTTTCAATAACTGCGACAGCCTGAACTCGGTAGACCTGCCCATAGCGAGAAGTATCGGCGATTCCGCCTTCACTGACTGTAACACTCTGATCTCGGTAAGCCTTCCTGCGGCAACAACCATTGGTGCCGCCGCCTTTCGCTACAACAATGGCTTGGCTACCATAGACCTCCCGGTGGCAACAACCGTCGGCCTGTACGCCTTTGGCGACTGCCCCGCCCTGAGCTCGGTAAAACTCCCCGCGGCCACCAACATCAGCGGGAGTGCCTTCATCAATACCGGATCGCAGGCCCTCAAAGTTACCCTGGACGCGTCGCCACCCATGCTGGCGCGAAGTATGTTCTCCAACGTTAGCTCCACCAAAGCCGTAACCGTCGAGGTACCCGATACCTCGGCCTATGGTACGCCCCTTTTGGTGAACGGCGCCGATAATACCCCGTGCTGGGCAAACGGATTCCGGGGCGGCGGCTGGGACGGTAGCGACTTTGTCAGCGGCGGCACGGTTAACATCAACATCAATTTGACGATTGTGGAGTATTAGCCGCGGCAGGGAACACCGGGTAAAAGCGCGGGGCCGGGACGGAAAACCCGGACCCCGGCGGGTTACCCCTTACCTGCCTCCCGTTCACCCGCGGGGGCCTGCTTCCGGGTTAACGAGGGGTACTTTTACGTTATAAGGACGTACTTTTACGTTAAAAGGGGGTACTTCCAGGTTAAAAGGACATACTTCCACGTTAAAAGGGGGTACGCCTGACGTAACAGGGCGTACTTTTAGACCAGCGGGAGGTACTTCCCGGTTAACCGGGGGTACCCCCGGCATACCAAGGAACCCCCGGAACCCCCGGGCGGATCGGATGCCCTAACCATACAGGAGAACAGGATGGCCCACAAAAAAGATTATGTCCCCGTCAAAGACGCGGATTTCGACGTCTGGTTCAGGAACCTCTGCCAGTACGTAAACGCCAAGTGCAATCCCCCGGACGCGCCCCAATGGTCCCACATCCCGCCGGATGCCCTCACGGAGCTCAACGGCGCCTACGCCGCCTGGCACGCCGCCTACGGGATCACCCTCAAGCCCTGCACCAAGCCGGAGCGGGACGAGAAAAACCGGGTCCGCAAGGGTTCGCAAAAAACCGCCCGGAACTTCGTCAACGCCTACCTCCGCTACCACCCCGCGGTAACCGACGACGACCGGGAGCAGATGGGCCTCCGCATCCCGGACCCGGCCTCCCCCATCCCCCGGCCCGAGGCCCAGCCCGAGGCGGACATAACCTACCCCGGGGTCCACCTTATCGAACTGACCCGGATCCGGGCGGTCAAGACCGAGGGGGAGGACCCCCGCAGCGACTACGGGGTGCGGATCTTCTGGGGCATCCTCGGCCCCGCCGTGTCCCGGGACAAGTTCCGCCTGGCCGCCCCCCCGGTAACCGGGGACGACCTGCCCCATTCAACCTTTACCCACCGCAAGCGCTACCGCTTCGACTTCCCCGGGGACTCAGGCAGCACGGTCTACTTCTGCCTCCGCTACGAAAACGAGAAGGGGGGCGAGGAAGGGGAGGGCCCCTTCGGTCCGATTTTGAGCGCGATAATACCGTGAGGCTGTTCCAAAACTGAAGTTTTGGAACAGCCTCACGTAAAACAAATCAAAAATGAAGAAAAAAACCACTCAGGATACGGAGGAAAGAAAGAGGGTTCTTCTTCCTTCGTGTCCTTGGTGCTCATTTAATTGACCGCATAGCGGTCTACTCTTGGTGATTCCTTTTTCTTCGTGGCTATCGGTAATCAGGTCCTGATGGGCGGGTGGAGCCGTCCGTAAGGGGCCGGGGGGGCCCTTCAGGATCTGCCGGCGAGGATTCCCATGGTTACCAGGCCGTTATAAATAAACTGTACCGCAAAACCGGCCAATATAAGCCCCATGATTTTTTCTATGACAAATATACCCATGGTACTGAGGAAACCCATGATCAAAACGCTCCCCCGAAGGGCGAAATAGGTACAAAACAATCCGAGGATCAGCGCGGGAAGTAACAGTGAAAAGGAATAAAGCCAATTATGCCCGGTGGACATGAACATGATAATTACCGTCAATAAACCGGGCCCGGCAATAAAGGGTATTGCCAGGGGAAAAAGCGCCACGGAACTGCCCTCGTGAGCGGGTACTTTGCGGAGTTCCGGTTTGCTGTAGATCATTTCCACGGCGATAAGAAAAAAGAGGATCCCCCCTGAAATATAAAAGGCGCCGGGCATGATGCCAAAAAAATCAAGCAGGAATTTTCCCCCCAGTAAAAAAATCAGCAGGACCGAGGCGGCGATCAATATGGCTTTTTTAACGATAGAATTCCGGGTCTTTGTATCGAACGGGGCGGTAAGGGACAGATACTGGGGAATAATCCCGATAGGATCCATGACTATAAGCACGGTAAAGGCTATTTTAAAAAAATCGCGAACCATAGGATGTATCATAATCAAAATGCTCCGCTGTTTCAACGGGCCCTTTCAGACGCGGGAGGGTTTTGAAAAACGCCGGGACAGTTCCAAAATCCGGTAGTCCGGCCGGTGGAACTACCCCACTTCTTTTTTGGGGAAGAGTTTGAGCCTTTCCCAAAACTCGGTTAGTTTTGGGAAAGGCTTCCGAAAAAGCGGTCTAAAGCCCGCTTTTTCCCATAAATCTAAGATTGTTTTCCCAAAAACTGAAGTTTTGGGAAAGCCTTGTTTTTTTATTTTTTTGAAAATTTTACTTGTATATTTTAATAATAGTTATTATTATTAAAATATGTATCGTGTAGAACGGAAACATAGCAAAAAACGGGACGCCATTTTGGAGGTGATCCGGTCCACCACGTCCCACCCCGGGGCCCAGTGGGTGTATGATCAGCTTAAACCGGTGATCCCCGATCTTTCCCTGGGTACGGTGTACCGGAATATCAATTTCTTCCGGCAGGAAGGATTAGTGGCTTCCCTGGGTGTGGTAAATGGGGAGGAACGGTTTGACGGCGACGTAAAGCCCCATCCCCATTTAGTATGCCGCCGCTGCGGCCGGGCGGCGGATCTCCCCTGTCCGGACTCCGAGGCCTTCAAATCCCTCCTGACTCAAATATTTTTATCCCTCCGGGATGGGGGCGGCGGGGATTTTTTTTGCGTGGATTTCCCTTGGACTGTTTTTTACGGCCTCTGTGGTTCCTGTGCGGAACAATATTCCCTTGAAAAAGCGGGGAATCTGTTTAAAATTTTAATATGAAAACTGCGGCTTTTGCCGTTGTAATTTTTTTTTAATGGAGAGTGTGAAATGAAAAAATGGGTTTGTTCTGTATGTGGTTATGTCCATACGGGGGATCAGCCCCCCGAGTCTTGTCCTACCTGCAAGGCGCCGGCCGCGAAGTTCAAGGAACAGGTTGAAGGCGCGACCTTTGCTGCGGAACACGTGGTTGGGGTCGCCAAGGGAGTTGAGCAGGATATTATTGATGATCTTCGGGCTAATTTCAACGCGGAATGCAGCGAAGTGGGAATGTACCTGGCCATGAGCCGGGTGGCGGAGAGGGAAGGGTACCCCGAAGTCGCCGAAGCCTACAAGCGGTATGCCTTTGAGGAAGCGGAACATGCCGCCAAATTCGCGGAACTTCTGGGAGAAGTGGTTACCACCAGTACCAAGAAGAACCTGGAACTCAGGATCGAAGCGGAATACGGCGCCTGCGCCGGTAAGGTGGATGTGGCTAAACGGGCGAAAGAACGGGGCTATGATGCTATCCACGATACGGTGCATGAAATGGCCCGGGATGAAGCCCGCCATTGCTGCGGTTTCAAGGGACTGCTGAAGCGGTATTTCTAATCCCCCGAAGTTTCGGAAAATACTCCGGGACTCAGGGGTGGCCCTCCCGCAAAAACATTTCCTCATTGCGCAGCCATAAGGGAAAGGCGGTCTGTTTAGAGAGGTCTGAGACGAAACCAGCCGCAGGCGAGGCATTTTATTTAAGGGTACACCCGCCCCGGCGGGAGGGTTCCCTCTGTGCCCTGGGTCAAACGTACAACAACATACCCCGGCCGTTGCGGCAAAGTATGTTTTTTTTTTTCATGTGGGGACGGTGCAAAAGGCCATAGCGCTTGTTCCGAAACTCGTCATGGGGAAAATTTCCGAAAAACGGCCCGGGGGCCGCTTTTCGGAAAGCCGACTCTGGATCCGGTAAGTTTTGGGATAGGCGGGCTCTATATTTTTATTTTTAAATCAAGTATAATGAGCCTTTCCCAAAACCCGGTTGGTTTTGGAAAAGGCTTTGGAAAAAGCGGTCTGAAGCCCGCTTTTTCCCCCTAAATCTAAGGTTGTTTTCCCAAAACTGATGTTTTGGGAAAACTTCGATTGTTTCAAAATACCGCATTTCAAAACAATCCCCCGGATTTGAATGGCGAAACGGGCTTCGAGCCGCTTTTTTTAAAGCCGGCGTTGAAAAAGCCTGCCCTTTGAAACCGGCCCGTCTTATAGTTGCCCAAAGTTCATCATCACCTGGTGGAGCCGCTGCTCCAAAAGCCTGAAGGAAAAAAAGCGGCGCCCCAATTCAAAATTTTTTGCCCCCATAAGCAATATCGCCGCGGGATTATCAAGGATGGTCCTGACGGTTTCGATGATCTCCGGGGTTACGTAGTTTTCCATGACGACCACATCAAAATCCAGGGGTTCTATATCTTCCTGAAAAATCGAATACCGGTTTACCAGAATCGGTTTTTTAAACCAAACCGCCTCCAGAAAGGCATTGCCGAAACCCTCGTAGGTGGAAGGATAGGTAACAAAATCAGCGTTCAGGTAACAGTCCCACAGGCTGTATTTTTTTGTCCCCAGTTCGGTAACCCCCCGGTCGGCGCCGATGATATCCGGCCGTACAATCACGTCCACCCCCAGGAGGGCGGCATAGTCCATGGTCCGCAGAAAATAATCGGAACCCTCGTCCCGTTCCTGATGGCTGATAAGGAGTTTGGCCTTTTTATCCTTCAAACGGCCGGCGAGTTCTATGGCGTGTTCGATCCCCTTCCGGGCCACCACCCGGGTGGGCTGGAGCAGCAGGGTTTCGTCGGGGGCGACCCCCAGATCCTGCCGCAGGGTGCGGGCATAATCATCCAATTCAGGGGGAGAAGTATCAAAGTCAAAGACATTGGGAATGATGGTTGAAGAAAGGCCGCACCGGAAAGAGAGCTTTTGCCGGGCTTCGGAATTGATTACCACGTGGTTTATCGTATGCAGCCTGGGGGGAAAGGACATGGAAAGATAATCTTCCACACAATTAACGAAAAACCGCTGCCGTTCCCAGGAAAAATCATGGTGATGGGCAATAACGGGGATTCCGGTTTCGGCGACATATTCGGTGATGGCCAGGCCCAGGGGAATGTGCATGGGAATGGTCAGGGCGTTTTCGGTGATCAGGAGGTCCAGTTTGAAGGTGTTCACAAAATCATAGATGGCCTGTTTTAAGCGGAACCGAACCGCCTGGATCTTCCCGGTCAGGGACTCCCCCCGGACGGTGTGCCCGAAACAACAATCCTGGATCTCCAGGATCTCCGGATGCCCGAAAAAGGCTTCGTCCACCACCATGGATTTATCCCGCTGCCAATCGGAAAGCCCTGAAAAGAAAAAACACTCATATCCCATTTTTTCCAAGACCTGCCGCCATTTGACGGTTTCCAGGGACACCCCGTCGGTACCCTGAAAACGGGTTGAAACAAAACCTATCCGTTGTATCGTTGTGGTTTTAGTTAAATACATTATTTTATTATAAAAAAAAAAGACAATTATAACCAGAGGCTGTCGTAAAATCCTTAAGGTATCGGCGGTTACGTTCAAATCCTTGCGAAACAGCCACAATTAACGGCTTTGTAACCGTAAGGGAGACTGCGATGCAGGCAATTACATGGGCATGAGCCTCCGCGGAGCAGCACGCTCAACGTGACCCATCATGCAGGGGGCCGTACCCTTCAGGGCGGATCTGTCCCCCCGGGCGTCTTCGTTGAGGCGAAAAATAGCGGCTGGCTCAGGGCTCCGGGGCGGATTTCCGGGGTTTAGCCGGGCGCGGGGGCTAAATAGAGGGGGGAATTGGGGGGAAAAGTGGGGTTAACGACCGATTTCCCAGCATGGGGGCTGACCCCATGGTTCCAAACCCCACCAGTCCAGGCCGCCTTCCCCTCCCCAGCCGATACTTCCTCCACCAGCTCAGGCTCCCC
>JAISOO010000117.1 GCA_031275595.1 Spirochaetaceae bacterium
CGGGGTGCCAGTGGATTTTTTCCGGGGGAGCCGTGTTTTTTTGCGGGTCATCCATGGGGGGCCTCCGCAGTTACTATAGGGGAAATGACCGCCTGCGTTCAAGGGCCGGAGCAGGGGGATTTTTTTTCGTACCGCTTAACGATATACGGGACATATTCGGGACAAGGATATTTTTGCTCCGGACCCCGGGCTGCCCCCTTGTATTTTTTGGAAAATCTTACTATATTACAGCAATTATAAGCGTTTTTTATCATTTTTTCCATGAGTGAGGTAATAAAACAAATGGGCATCGATATTACGAAGATGCGGAACATTGGGATCAGCGCGCATATAGATTCAGGGAAAACGACCCTTTCAGAACGGATTCTCTTTTACAGCAACAAGATCCATGCCATCCACGAGGTCCGGGGCAAGGACGGGGTGGGAGCGACCATGGACCACATGGAGCTTGAGCGGGAACGGGGCATCACGATCCAGTCCGCGGCGACCCAGGTTGAATGGAAGGACCATACCATCAACCTCATCGATACCCCCGGCCACGTGGACTTCACCATCGAGGTGGAGCGGTCCCTGCGGGTGCTGGACGGGGCCATCCTGGTCCTCTGCGCCGTGGGAGGGGTTCAGTCCCAGTCCATTACGGTGGACCGGCAGCTTAAACGCTACCATGTGCCCCGGATCGCCTTTATCAACAAATGCGACCGTACCGGGGCCAATCCCTTTAAGGTCAGGCTCCAGCTCCGGGAAAAATTGGGGCTGAACGCGGTACTCATCCAGATCCCTATCGGTTTGGAGGATAAACTTGAGGGCATGGTGGATCTTGTCGCCATGAAGGCCGTGTATTTTGACGGAGACCAGGGGGAAACGATCCGGTACGCGGAGATCCCCCCCCATCTCAAGGGGGACGCGGAAAAATACCGGGAAGAGCTCATTGACGCGGTCTCCATGTACTCCGACGAACTGGCCGAGCTTTACCTGGCCGGGGAAGCCATTCCCGAAGACCTGATCCGCCGCGCGATCCGAGCGGGAACCCTGGCGGAATCCTTTGTGCCGGTGATGATTGGTTCGGCCTATAAAAACAAGGGGATACAACTGCTCCTGGACGGGGTCAACCACTACCTCCCCAATCCCACGGAGGTAAAAAATTACGCCCTGGATCTGGACCGCCAGGAGGAGCGGCGGGAGCTTTCGGCGGACGCCAAGAGCCCCACCGTGGCCCTGGGCTTCAAGCTGGAGGACGGCCAATACGGCCAGCTTACCTATGTCCGGATATACCAGGGGGCCCTTAAAAAGGGGGATGAGCTTACCAATACCCGGGCCCGGAAGAAATTCAAGGTGGGGCGCCTGGTCAGGATGCATTCCGACAGCATGGAAGACATCAACGAGGGGGTGCCCGGGGACATCGTCGCCCTTTTTGGGATAGACTGCGCCTCCGGGGATACCTTCTGCGGGGGCGGCCTTAACTATGCCATGTCTTCCATGTACGTTCCCGAACCGGTCATCTCCCTGGCCATTACCCCCCGGGATAAGAAATCCGCGGACCAGATGGCCAAGGCCCTGAACCGTTTCACCAAGGAAGACCCCACCTTCCGGACCTATGTGGACAGCGAATCCAACCAGACCATCATCCAGGGCATGGGGGAACTCCACCTGGAGGTGTACATTGAGCGGATGCGCCGGGAATATAAGTCCGAGGTGGATACGGGGATGCCCCAGGTCGCCTACCGGGAGACTATCACCGCCCGGGCGGAATTCAACTATACCCACAAAAAACAAACCGGCGGCGCGGGCCAATACGGCCGGGTGGCGGGTTTTATGGAACCGGTGGAGGGGAAGGACTACGAGTTTGTGGACAATATCAAGGGAGGGGTCATTCCCAACGACTTTATCCCCAGCTGCGACAAGGGCTTCCGGGAAGCCGCGAAGCGGGGGAGCCTTATCGGGTTTCCCATTGTCAACATCCGCTGTGTTATCAACGACGGTCAGTACCACCCGGTGGACTCCTCGGACATCGCCTTCCAGATGGCCGCTATCGGCGCGTTTCGGGAAGCCTACGGCAAGGCAAAGCCCTGTATCCTGGAACCCATCATGAAGGTTACCGTGGAGGGGCCCACGGAATTTCAGGGAAACATATTCGCCTCGATCAACCAGCGCCGGGGCATAATATCCGCCTCCACCGAAGACGGGGTCTTTTCCCGGGTCGAGGCGGAGGTCCCCCTGAGTGAAATGTTCGGGTACTCCACGGTACTTCGGTCCTTGACCCAGGGTAAAGCCGAGTTTACCATGGAATTTGAAAAATACGGAAAGGTTCCAGCGAGTATTTCCGAGGCCCTTATCAAGGGGTATGAAGAAAAACGCAAGAAGGACGCCGGGCGTTCTTAAAACATCCGAGGGATAAAAGGTGAAGTTATGGTCAAGCAGGAATTAATTTCGCGCAGTCCGGTGCGCATCTTTGAGCGGTCCATCCACGGAGGGCTTAAGCCGGGAGAGGTGGGGATTATCGCTTCCCAAAGCGGTATCGGTAAAACTTCGGTACTGGTTCAGATCGCCCTGGACAAGTTGCTGCAGGCGAAAAAGGTCATCCACGTATCCTTTACCCAACATACCGATTATGTGCTGGCCTGGTACGAGGATATCTTTAACGAATTTATCAAAAAAAAGAACCTGGAAAATACCGGGGATATCAAGAGCGAGCTGGTCAGAAACCGGGTGTTGATGAATTTCAGCCAGGACGGGGTAACCGGCGGCCAGATCATCCGGAGCCTCAAGGCCATGATCGTGGAAGGGGGGTTTAAAGCGGATGCCCTCATCGTGGACGGCATAGATTTCAGCCGTATTAACGGGGAACGGATCGCCGGGGTCAAGGAGTTCGCCCGGGAAACCGGACTTTCCGTGTGGTACAGCTGCACCGTCAAGGGAGCCCTGCCCCATTACGACAAGCGAAATATACCCCTGGTGATTAAGGATTATGTGGACCTTATCGACGTGGTCATCGTCCTGGAACCAAAGCCGGATCATATTGAATTGACCGCCGCCAAGGACCGGAACGTCTTTAACCCCGAGCACATGGCCCTGCGGCTGGACCCCAAGACCATGCTGATATTGGAATCGTAAAAAAGCGGCCTTCAGGGCCCCTGCGGCGGCAGGGTAAAGTCCCGTAATTTTTCCAAAAGCGGCCCCCCCACCCGGGCTTCCATCTCGATACCGGCGTCTTCATATTTTTCCGAAAGTACCCGGCCGTCCCGGTGAAGCAGGGCCGCCAGATCGTAGCGGTCCCGGGGAAAACGGAACCGGGAGACGGAACCGGATACCAAGAGCCGCAGCCGCCGGGTAAGTTCTTCCAGGCCCTGGCCGGTCCGGGCGGAAACCGGAACCCCGCCGGCATACCGCTCCGGGAGCCGCGTACCGGCGGGATCCGCCCGGTCGATCTTGTTCAGGGCCGTTATCATGGGTTTTTTGTCCGCCCCCAGGTCCCGGAGGACCTCCATGGTGGTGTCAAAATAGTGTTCGGCGTCGGGATCGGAGACATCCACCACATGGATAAGCAGGTCCGCCAGGGCCGCTTCTTCCAGGGTGGCCCGAAAGGCGTCCACCAGATTATGGGGAAGCCGGCGGATAAAGCCCACGGTATCGATCAGCATGACGGGCTGCCCCTTGCCCGGCAGCCGCCGGGCCGTCGGGTCCAGGGTGGCAAAGAGCTTGTCCTCCGCCAAAACGCCGGCCCCGGTCAGGGCGTTAAGGAGGGAGGATTTCCCCGAATTGGTGTACCCCACCAGGGCGCAGGAGAAAAGAGTTTTCCCCCGCTTTTTCCGCTGCACCCCCCGGTGCTTGCGGACCTCCTCCAGTTCCTCCCGGAGCTTGTGGATCCGCCCCTCAATGATACGCCGGTCGGTCTCGAACCGGGTTTCCCCGGCGCCCCTGGTCCCGTAACTCCCCCCCCGCTGCCGGGACAGGTCGATGTACCGGTGGTTCAGCCGGGGCAGGGCATAGGAAAGCTCCGCCAATTCCACCTGGAGGGCGGCTTCTTTTGTTTTCGCCCGCTCCGCGAAGATCCGGATGATAAGCTCCTGCCGGTCTATCACGGGGATCCCCGCGAGGGCTTCCCAATTCCGCTGCTGGGAAGGGCTGGGTTCCCAGTCCAGGATCAGGCAATCCGCCCCCAGGGCCCCGGCCTTTTCCCCAAGTTCCCGGGCTTTTCCCGTACCCGTCCCAAACCGGGACCGGGGCTCCCGGAGGCGGACCGTCTCCTGGGCGGCGATTTCCACCCCCAGGGATTCGGCCAGGCCCCGGAATTCCCCGGACCGGGATTCCGCCTCCCGGTCCGGGGTCCCTTCCTCCCGCATGGTGATTAAAAATGCCCGCTTCGGTTTTTCCGTGGTGTCGCAGCGTAGTGTTTTCATATAAAAAGAGCCTTCCACAAACCTAACCGGGTTTGGTAAAAGGCTCAAGGGGGCTGTTCGGCAGCCTCGGCCTCCGGGCCGGTCCGGTGATTTTTCAAAGCGGCCTGCCCCGCCGGGATTTTGGGGCTCCCGGGCATTTCCTAAAACCCGGTTGGTTTTAGGAAATGCTCTTGAAAAAGCGGTCTAAAGCCCGCTTTTTCCCATAAATCCAAGGCTGCTTTCCCAAAAACTGAAGTTTTGGGAAAGCTTCTCCCTATAGCAAAAAAAAACTTTTTGGTTCATACTTATCAGTAATCGGCAGTATTGGCCGGTATCTTTAGCTTTTTTTTCAAAAAAAGCGGTTTCACCCGATGGGACGTTTTGAAACAGCGGCGCTTAGTTATATATTATCATAAGAGGCCGTTTATCAAAGCCGCCGGGTTTTGGAACCGCCCATAGGATCGAAGGGTGACGATATCCCAAAAGGCGTCTTTAAGCCTGCTTATCGCTGTTATTCTCTCCGCCGCCTTTACCGTGGCGGCCTATACCGGGCTTTTTGAACTGGTAGAGGCCCGGTTTTATAATCCCTCCATAGCCCGGGCTTTGGCCCATGAAATTACCGGAGACGCCGAAGCGGTCCAGAATTTTTTGGCCGAGCTGCAGGGCCGCTTTTTTGCGACCCTGGAAAACGAGGCGGTCCGGCGGAGCTTCCTCCCCCAGCAGGCGGCGGAAGACATCTTTGAACGGACCAGGATCTTCGGCCGCCTCACGGAGTCCCAGCGGGGGCTCCAGTCGGTACGGTTCGTGGATTCCGGCGGGGTCAGGCTCCACTATTCCACCAATCCCCAGGACATCCGGCAGCAGGACCAGGACTCCGTAACCTACCGGAACTACCATGACATACCGGGGTTTATCCCCTATGACCGGGTGGAGATTTCCGACCGGGGGCTGCCCAAACTGACGGTGGATGACGAAGGGAACCGGATTATTTTTTCCCTGCCCTTTTACGATTCCTACCACGTGCATCGGGGGACGGCCCTTTTTTCCCTTTCCGCCCGGGTCATAACGGAGCGGCTCGTCAGTTTGGGGCGGCTCAAGCTGGGGGAAGATGTTTCCCTGCTTTCGGCGCCCCCGGGCATGGTTACCGGGCTTCCCTATGGAAGCGGCCATACCCTGCTCCCCCTGGTCGCCTCCGTCTGGAGCGAGGGGCTTTTTAGCCCGGCCACCCTCAGTTCCGCGGATTCCGGGGCCTCCCTGGTCTTGCTCTCGGATCAGACCAACCAGGGCTTCCATATCGGGCGGGTTGTGGACCAGGCCCTCTTTTTGTTTCCCCCGGTGATGAAGATCATCCTGCTGGCATCCTTCTTTATCACCGCCTATCTCTCCGTTTTTCTGCTCTTTAACCTGCGGCAGGACCCCATCACCGTGGTTCAAAACCGGCTTAAACGGCTCCAGATTAGCCTGATTGAGGAGTATTACGAGCGCAAGGGGGATATTGATTGGGGGCATTGGAAGCAGGATCTGGAGCGCCGCCGTGAAGAGGTCCGGCGGGAATTAAAGCGGGGCATCAAGCTGGTGCCCGGCAGGCGGGAAGCGGAGGAGGTCGATTTTCTTATCGATAAATCCTGGGATGAATTACTCGCGGTCATCGGGGGCCGGGAGGAGCAGACCCGCTCGGATATCCTTGACGAAGGCAGGCTCCGGAATATTATCACCCAGGTTCTGGCTGCCGCCGGGGGAGCCCGGGGGATTCCGGCGGCAGCCCTTCCCCATTCCGCCGCCGCGGTTCCCGTGCGGGGCCCGGTCTTCCGGAAACCCGGGGTTCAGGAAAAGCGGGCGGCTTCCGGCGATAGAGACGAGGCAAAGGACGGGGTTGAGCGAACAATTCCCCGGAAGGAGATAAGGCGTATGGATGATCATGAATCCGGTGAATTTGAGGAGTTGGAAGAACTGGAAGAATTGGAAGAATTGGAGGAGCTTGAGGAACTCGGTTCCGCGGAGCCCGCGGCGGAGGAATTTTCTTCCCCCCTCCCGGGAGAGGTCCCCCGGAACATCGATGAGCTGGCCAGCGAAATTGAGTTCGGGCCTGTTTCTGTTCCCGAGAACGAGGCCGAGACCGCCCAGGGGGACGAAGATTTGCATCCGAATCTTGAAATCGTTTCGCCCTTTGCGTCCATGCGGTCTGATTTTTCCGGCTCCGGTCAGGGCGGGTCCCCGCCGAAACCGGGGGAATCCCCCCCCGAAGGCGGAAAAAAAAAACTGAGCCCTCGTGAGGAAGGCCGGCTGGAAGATCTGCCCACGGATTACCGGTATACCTATTTCTCCCGGCCTTTTTTGCTGGAAAGCGCCTGCGCCCCCGAAGTATTGGAGGCCGCGGGAGAAGAACCGGAGTTCCTGGAACTGATCGACCTGGCCGCGGAAGAGCCCGGAGAGGAAAAGGTGGTGGAAGAACGGAACGGGATCCTATACATACCGGATCGTATCCTGAATCCCCGGTTCGATACGGAAAAAAAACAAGACCCCCGCTTTAAAAATCTCTTGGATTCTATTGTTTCAAAAAAATAACCCCCCTTACTTTTTCGATAAACAATCAAAAAAAGACCATTTCCCCTTGAACCGAAACCGCCGGGCCGCGTGAATTCCCCCTGTTCCGGGGCCTGCTCTTTGAGGCTTTTCCAAAACCCGGCCGGTTTTGGAAAAGCCTCATTTGAGTAAAGCCCGGGGGTTAATGGTTACGCCGTTTTTATACACCGTAAAATGGAGGTGGGGTCCGGTACTGCGTCCGGTGGAACCTACATCGCCGATCCGCTCCCCGGCCCCGACATAGGCCCCGGTTTTTACCCGGATTACGCTCATGTGGCCGTAGAGGGTGCGGTAGCCCCCGTGGTGGGTGATCACCACGTAGTTCCCGTAGGAATCGTCATACCCCGCCGCGGTAACCCTGCCCCCCATGGCCGCCCGTATGGGGGTTCCCGCGGCGGCGCCGATGTCGATCCCAGAGTGAAATTGGCGGACCCCGGTAAAGGGGCTTGCCCGGTATCCGTAGAGGGAGGTGAGATACCCGTAAACCGGCCACGTAAACAGGTCGCCGTTGATCTCCTGAAGGTCCATCCGGTCAAGCCGGGCCCCGGGAATGAAAATCCTGGACCCCACGGTGACGGTTTCGGAAAAAAGCTCGTTGACCGTCTTGAGGGTGTCGGCGCCGGTCTGGTATTTTTCCGCGAGGGCGGCGAGGGTGTCCCCTTTTTTCACCGTATAGAGCAGCCCGTCCTGGTTGGGGATCTTTAAGACCTGCCCTATCTGCAGGAGCCGGCTCTGTTTAATTGCATTGTACGAGATCAGGGTGTCCTGATTGAGGCCGAAATTCCGGGCAAGATCGCTGATGGTATCCCCGGGCTTGACCGTATAGGCGGTGTAAAGCAGCATCCGGGGCTTGGAAAATTCCATGGGTTCCGGTACGCCGAACACCGCCTCCGCCGACAAGGCGGGAGCGCCGCTGTCAAGGCCGTGGTTTTCAAGGTAGGACATACCCCCCATGCCGCTCCCCAGGCCGTAAGCGGCCAGGGAAAGCCGGGAACGGTTTTCCCCCCCCATGCCGGGAACCGGGAGGATGCCTCCAAAAAATATATAATAGGCGGTGGTAAAAATTAAAACCAGTCTGAGGATATTCTTTACATAATCCGTTTTATCGTAATTTACCACCATGCATTCTATCATAAACCTCTTTGCGAATCTTGGCAACAAAAAATTTAAAGAAAATGAACGGCCGCCCCGGTTAAATTTTCATCACCTTGCCGCCGGCACCTGGCGGAGCCGGTACGACAGGCTGCCGGCGGCCCCGCGTCTCAGGGGGTGCGGGGTCCCTCCGGATCCATATCATTATCCAGCAGGAGAAGGGCGTCCCGGAGTTTCGCGGCCCGTTCATAGTCTTCCTGGGACACCGCGCCCTCCAGTTCCGTCTGCAGCGCCAGGCGCCGCAGGTTTTTTTCGGAAATTTCCGACTGCTCCTCCAGCTTTGATTCGGAGGGAAAGGCGGGATTTTCCCCGGGGGCGTTGAGAAAAACGTCCACCGGAACCCCCGTGGCGGTTATCACCTTTTTGGCGACCAGGATCGGGCATTTGCACCGCAGCGCCAGGGCAATGGCATCGGAGGGCCGGGAATCCAGGATGAAGGGACTGCCCGGAGGGGCGCCGTCGAAACACAGCCGGGCAAGAAAGACATTGTTTTTTATATCATAGACCTCGGTATGGAGCAATTTGAGCCCCACCCGGTTCACGATCTCGACGAAAAGCTCGTGGATAGGAGGCTGGGGAAAGGACGCCCCCCCCAGCCCGACCAGAATGGGCTTGGCTTCCAGGGGGGCGACAAAGATCGGCACCGAAATATCCGTCCCCAAAGGCCGTAGTAATACGACATTCCCCTGTTCAGTCCGTATGATGGTCCATATTTCAACCTCAAGCATCTTTTGCATCCTATCCCCCTTACCCCGCTAAATAGTTTGTCAGATCCGTCAGGAGGTTCCGGGCGTCCCGGTCTCCAGGCAGTCCGCGAAAAGCCCCGGAAAATAACTCCGCGGCCTCTTTTATCATGGTCCGTCCCTGATGTTCCGCTTCATCCAAAACCCCGGCGCGGCTCAGCTCGCCGATGAATTCTTCCACCTCCGGGGCCGAACACCCCTGGGAGCGGGCCGCGGAAAAACAGCGGGCCGTCAGTTCCCGCCGGTCCTCATGCCCCCGGAGGTACAGGAGGACCGGCAGGCTTTTTTTCCCCTCCACCAGGTCGTCCCCCCGTTTTTTACCGGGAATTCCCGTGGTAAGGTTTTTAACGTCATCCAGGATCTGAAACCCTACCCCCAATTTTTCCGCCGCTTCTCCCGCCATTTCCCGCAGGGCCCCCTCTTTTTCCGGATCCGGCCGGTTTTTCCCGGCAAAGGCGGCCTGGACCCCCAGAACCGCCGCGAGCCCCGCGAGGCATCCGGTTTTCATCCGGCACATGGTGTAATACTCCTCCGGGGAGGGCAGGGAAAAAAAGTCCCGGTGCCAGCTTATATCCATGGCCTGCCCCAGGTGGAGCCGCCGCATATAGGCGGACCAGAGGGCATAAACGGCGTTTTTCCGTTCCGCCGGGGCATCCCAGGTTTCGACGCAGGCCAGGGGAAGAAAATAAAAAAAGCATCCCCCGTTAATTGCCGTGTCGGTCCCGTAAAGCAGGTGTACCGCGGGTTTACCCCGGCGCTCTTCGGAATTATCCTCGATATCGTCATGGATCAGGCTGGCGTTGTGGGGAAATTCCACCAGGGGAGCCAGGGGCAGCGCCGCGTCCCCCCCTCCCAGGCTTTCGCATACCAGGGCCATGAGCAGGGGCCGCCAGCGTTTCCCCCCCCGGCTTAAAAGCTCCCTGCCGGGCTGGGTGAGGAATTGGACCGCCTTTCCCAAGGCGGTATCCCCGGGCCCGCCGGCCCTTGGGCCGGTCAGGAAAAAGCGGGCCGTCCAGGAAAGATCCGGTTCTTCCGGCAGAACCTCCCGCAAAACCGCTTCTATCTTTTCAAGCCGCCGGATATACTGTTGGGTCATGGAGTATTTTACACGAGGCCGGGCCCGGAGAAAAGCCCCTTGCGGTACTATTTTGCACGGGGGCCTTTCCGCCCCCGAGGGGTACGTTACCGGGTATGGCAGGGTATAAAAAACCGGATTATTGGTCGTTAAAAGCCCAGGCCGAGGGGTATCCTGCCCGGTCGGTTTATAAACTCAAGGAAATGGACGAGAAATTCAGCCTCCTCCCCGGTTTTGGCGGATCCGGGCCCCCCGTCCGGGTCCTGGATTTGGGGGCGGCCCCGGGAAGCTGGAGCCTCTACGTGCTGCGGCGCATGGCGGGCCGGGGGTTTTTGGCGGCGGCGGATCTGGCGCCCCTGTCCCGGCAGTACGGCCGGGGGCTTTTTGCGGGGGAAAATTTCTTTTTTGTCCGGGGGGATATTGCGGAAAACGGCGTCAGGGAGGCCCTGCTGTCCCGGGGCCCCTACCAGGTGGTGATGAGCGACGCCGCCCCGGCAACCACCGGGAACCGGGTGGTGGATACCCTCCGCTCCCTGGCCCTGGCGGAAACCGTGGTCCGGTACGCGGAAACCGCCCTGGTCCCCGGGGGCAGCCTGATCGTCAAGGTCTTTCAGGGGGAAGGCGCCCCGGAGATCCTCACCCGGATCCGGGGGCTCTTCAAGACCGGAAAGAGCTTTAAACCCCGGGCCTGCCGCGGCAATTCCTTTGAGACCTACTATGTCGGCTTGGGGAGGTGAGGGGGCTGCTGCCGGCGGGCTGGCCGCCTCCCGCCGAAACCCGGATGCAAGGGCAGCCGGAAAATCCGGGTTGCTCCGGCAAAAACCGGCGGTTGATCTTTTCCCGCCTTTCCAATATAATAGTCCCCGGTGTCTGTCTCAAACCCGGCTGCTTTGGGGATGTTTAATAACGCGGCGGGACATTTTTTTTACGCGGCTTCCGATTTTCCGCCGAATATCCTGGCTCGCAAGCGGTAAAGACACGGTTTTTACTATATTTAGATTCAGAACACCGATGCGCCGGGCAATGATTTCTGCCCGGGGACCCTGATAATAAGAGGCGCGTTATGAAATTGTCATTAAAAGTATCCTTGGTTATAGGGGTCCTGGTCCTTTTTTCCATGGCCGGCATGGCAATCGTTTCTCATATGATCGCCTCAAAGATTATGCGGGGCATCGCTGAAAAATCACTCAAAAATCAGTCGGACATTGCGGCCCAATTAATTGCCAATGGGATTGTTAAGGCGGAATTAGGGGTGCTCTATGAATTGGCGAACAGGCCCGAAATCAGGACCATGGATTGGGAGCGGCAGCGGGAAAATTTGCTGGACGAAATTGACCGCCACGGGTATCTGGATTTCGCCATTGTAGGCCCCGATGGTCAGGCCCATTATATCAAAGACGAAAGCGTTTCCAACCTTGCCGACCGGGATTACATCATCAAATCCCTGGCGGGGCAATCGGTGATTTCGGATGTACTCATCAGCCGGGTGATTGGAAAGCCGGTGGTTATGTTTGCCGTTCCCATTTTGGTGAATGGCCAGCCGGCGGGGGCCCTTATCGGGAGGCGGGACGGCGCGGTTTTAACGGATATGACCAAAAACATCGGCATGGGGGATACGGGGTATGTTTATATGATTAACCCCAGCGGGACCGTCATCTGCCACCCCGACGCGGATCTGGTTTACAACCAGTTTAATCCCATAACCGAGGCGGAAACGGACCCCTCGGTGAGATCCCTGGCGAATTTTATCCGGAACGTACTGAACCATGAGGAAAACATCAAGGAATATACCTATGCCTCTAAAAGGCTGATAAGCGCCTATGCCCGGGTCCCCAACACCGAATGGATCCTGATTGGAACCGTCGAGGAAGAGGAGCTGGTGAGTGAAATACGGCAGATGTTCATAACCACCATGGTAATCGTGGTGGTGTCCGTGGCCGCCGCCATCATTCTGCTCTTCATCATATTATCCGCTATTCTTATCAAACCGATAAACGAAATCGTAGGCGCCGCCATCGCCCTGGCGAATATGCGCTTTGATACCAACATACCCCAGAACCGGAAGGATGAGATTGGGGATGTGCAAAGGGCCTTTCATACGATCCGGAATGAGCTTAAAAAGACCATATCCGATATTAACAATGAACACATGGGGCAAAAAAACATCAGCGGGAACCTGCACATCTCCATCAAGGAATCGTCCGACGGGCTGGGGGTCATTACCCGTAATATGGATACGGTGCAGGGTAAGACGGATACCCAGATGGATTCGGTGCTGCAGACCTCCGCCTCGGTGGAAGGGATTATCGGGCACATCCACTCCCTTGAAAACGCGGTGGATATCCAGGGCGACACCATTGCCCGGTCCTCCCAATCCATAGAACAGATGGTAAAGGATATTGAAGCCGTCCGTACCGTGGTGCATCAGGCCCATGCGACAACCGAAAACCTGAGTAAATCTTCGGACGCGGGACGGAAAATGCTGAACAACCTCTCGGAAGAGTTAAGCCGAATCGCGGAACAATCCGCCTTTCTGGAGGAGGCAAACGCGGCCCTGGTGAATATTGCCGCCCAGACGAATATCCTTGCCATGAACGCCGCCATCGAAGCCGCCCACGCGGGGGAAGCCGGCAAGGGCTTTGCGGTGGTCGCCGGCGAGGTGCGGAGCCTTGCGGAGCTGTCGAATAAAGAATCCTCGTCTATCTCGGATGAAATAAAAAACATGCGGGACGGCATTGAGAATATCCGGCGGGTTTCCGTGGAAACCGTTGAGACCCTGGGCAGTATGTTTACGGAAGTAATCGATATGCAGACCTCCCTTAATACGGTGAACAACGCGGTGGAGGCCAAGGCATCCAACGGAGCCATGGTGTTAAACGCGTTGAAAAGCCTGAGGGAAACCACGGAGCAGGTGCGCGTCGGTTCGGACGAGATACAAAAAGAAAGCGATCTAATCCACAGTACCGTTGACAGCCTGAAAAAAATATCCCAGGATGTAAGCGACAGCATCCTTGATGTGCAGACGGCGAGCAAAAAGATCGCCAGTTCCCTGGATGTGGCCCAGTTGATAGCTGAAGGCCATTATCTTGTGGTACCGGACGAAACATCGTCATGAACCGCCGGGGCCTGACCGGAGTTTCCGGCGTTCCCCGTATTTGTTTAAGGAGGGAATTATGCTTTTTCTCAAAACGAGGCCGGAGGTTAAGGAAAATCCGGTGGATATAACCGCCCGGGCGCCCCGTTATACTTCCGTAGCGTATATTACCATTAACGGATTCAGCGGCAGGGCGCTCCTGCGGAACATCAGCTACGGCGGATTCTGCATGGAAAGCAGAACCTATGTGGCGATAACCCCGGGGGAGTATTATACCATGTGTTTGCTGCCCGAGCCGTCCATTAATCTCAGGCCCTTTGAAATGACCGTTGAAGTCCGTTGGATACGAAGCACCGAAACAAAATTCAGCGCGGGTTTCCTGATCTCAAAATTCCCCGCCGACCGTTCCTTTGAGAAGTACTTTAACTATATCAAAGCCCAGAACTCCATCGTGGCGTAACCGAAAAGCTGTTTCGGAACCAATCGGGGCTTTCCCAAGGCCAATCCCGTGAGGAGGTGAATATGGCTATACAAGAGTTGGATTTTCGGTCTTTTAATGAAAAAGACAGGATAAAAGCCTGGATATATACCCCGATTAGGAAGCCCCGGGCCATCGTACAGGTGGTCCATGGGCTGGGGGAACATTCCCGGCGCTACCTGCATCTGATCCTCAGGCTGAACGAGGAAGGTTTTGTGGTGAGCGCCGATGATCATGTGGGGCACGGGAAAACCGCGGCGGATTCCGATACCTGGGGGGATTTCGGCGTCAAGGGATACCAGACCACCCGGGAGGATGAAAAAACACTCCACGACCTGGTAACCCAAGCCTACCCCGGCCTTCCCTTTATCCTCTTTGGGCATAGCTGGGGTTCGATGATCGTCCGGGATTACGCCGCCCATTACGGCAGCCACCTTGCGGGGCTGATTATCTGCGGCACCTCGGGGGTGGGGCTTTCGGCGGCCCTGGATCCGGTAAAAAAAGAGATCAAAGCCCTGGTAGAGGCGGGCCGGGGGAACGAATCGGACCCCCAATATCTGGCAAGGCTCTTTGGGGGCATGACCGACCGCTACGAAAATCCCCAAACCCCCAACGACTGGATCTCCGGGGACCCCGACGTGGTGCGGGATCACGGGGCGGACCCCCTCAACAATTCCCACCGGGTTCCCACCCTGGCGTCCTTCTACGCCCTGGCGGAGCTGGTGGACTCCATCATCGGCCCCCAGTGGGCGGAACGGGTTCCCCAGGGGCTCCCCGTCTACAACATTGCCGGGGATCAGGACCCGGTGGGCGACTACGGGGAGGGGGTTTACGCGGTGTCCAACTGGCTGGCCGCGACGGGGCACCGGCGGGTGAAAACCACGCTGTACCCCGGGCACCGCCACGAAATTCACAATGACCGGGACATACGGGAGGAAGTTGAGGACGGGATCGCCGCCTTTATCAAGGGCATACTTTCCTAGTATCCCGACACGATTAAAACGGTGATTTCGGGCGCATTCCCGCCTGCGGCGGGAACCGGGCTTTCCGCTCCAATTCCTCGAACCCCTGCGGGGTTCTGCGGTATTTCCGCTTCAATCCCTTGCGCTGCCAAACACGCTTCGCGTGTTTGGCTTGGCTGTACGATACGGTCTTCCGCTGGAAAGTAAAACCACATTTTCAATGCTGTCGGGACACTAGCAGTTTGTTGCGCTTCAGCGCAAAATTGTATAAAAATTCACAAAAGTGAATTTTTATACCCTGCAAACTGCATAAAGGAGCCCAATAATCGAGGATTTTTTGCATATCTATGCAAAAAATCCACAAGTGTAACAGGCTCCTAGGGGGGAGAAACCATGGGGGGACATATCAGAAAAACGCCGGAAGACCGGGCGGTAGATACGGTGGTGTACCTCTTTCTGGGCCTGGTGTTCTTTGTTACCGCCTATCCCTTTTACCTCTCCCTGGTACTTTCATTTAACGAAGGGCTGGACGCCGCCAGAGGGGGAATCTATTTTTGGCCCCGGGAATTCACCCTGCAAAATTACCGCAGTTTCTTTACCGATGAAAAATGGATCCGCGGTTTTTTTGTTACCTCCCTGCGGACCCTGACCGGCACGGTGGTTACCACCCTCTTTACCGCCATGGTGGCCTACGGACTCTCCCATGAAAGGCTCCTGGGACGCAAAGTATATATGGGAATCGCCATTTTCTGCCTCTACTTCTCCGGAGGGCTTATCCCCTACTATATGACCCTGAACGCCCTGGGACTCCTCAACACATTTCTTGTGTATATCATCCCCCAGGGACTCAACCTGTTCTACGCTATTGTGGCTATTTCCTTTTTTCAGAGTCTGCCCAAAGAATTGCATGAATCCGCCGCCATCGACGGCGGCGGGGAGCTGCTGATCTTTTTCCGTATCATACTCCCCGTGTCCAAGCCCCTGCTGGCGACTATCGCCATTTTTACCGGCGTAGGCCATTGGAGCTCCTGGTTTGATTCCGCGTTTTTTGTTCAGAACAGGAACCTGCGCACCCTGGGATATCTCTTAATGGAAGTTATAAATCGCAGTAACGTATCCGGGTCCTCCATGAGCATGGCCATGGCCTCCGCAAATGCGGTGGTGACTCCCCTGGCAATTCAGGTTACCGCCATGGTGATCACCGTTTTTCCCATTATGGTTATCTATCCCTTTTTACAAAAGTATTTTATAACCGGCCTTACCGTAGGCTCCGTAAAGGGATAACCCGGCCTTGAGGATTCGGGATAAGGACAGGAACCCTATATGCGAGTGATGATTTTAGATGACGAAGAGAACATTGTAAAAGGCCTGGCCTGCATGATTGGCAAATTCCGCATTCCCTACTGTGAGGTCATTTCCATGACCGACCCGGCGGAAGCCCTTGCCGGCCTGAGGAAAGAACCGGCGGATCTTATCATCGTGGACATAAATATGCCGGGTATACCGGGGTTTAAGTTCATTGAGGAGGCTCAAAAAACAGGATCCTGCCGTTTTGCGATCCTCTCGGGGTATAGCGATTTTTCCTACGCCCAAAGGGCGATACGTCTTAAGGTCATGGAATACCTGGTCAAACCGGTGGACGAAGCCGCCCTGCGCCGGATCATCTCCGATGTTTTCCGGGAGATCTACCACATGGCCCCGGAGGACTACGGAGAGCTGTCATCACCGGCCTTGATGCCGGATCCCCGTGATTTTGACGAGGGCAGGGTCCGGTATTCAAAACACATGGAGGATATTCTCCTGTTTATCCATAAAAATATTTTCGGGGATGTGTCCACCACCCGGCTGGGGGAGGCCACGGGACTACACCCGGCCTATATCTCCTCCCTCTTTGTCAAGGAGATGGGGATGGGACTCAGCAAATACGTTCAAAGACTCCGGGCGATGAAGGCCATGCGGATGCTTACCGACAGGATGGGTAGTCCCATCGCCGTCATCGCGGCGTCTCTGGGTTACACCAACGAACGGCAGTTTTTTAGGATGTTCAAAAAGATCACCGGAAAGACGCCGGGGCAGTTCCGCAGGGAAAAATAATCCGGCTCGGAGTAAAGGCGTCCCGCCATCCCCAGGGCATCGGCGTTTACTTTTTTCCGTCAAAACCCCCGTAAACTCAGAGCCTTTCCCAAAACCCGGTTGGTTTTGTGGAAGGCTCTTGAAAAAACGGTCTGAAGCCCGTTTTTTCCCATAAATCCAAGGAGGCTTTCCAAAAGCTGAAGTTTTGAAACAGTCTCAGGTAACATTGCCGCGGCTTGGTCCACTTTTCTTTTTCGGTATCTTCCGGCATACTGATTCCATGGCTAAAAGATTTTCCACCCCCGGTTTGGCGCTTTTCTTTTTGCTGTCCGTTTTGGCGGTGTGCCGGGGCGCGGACGCGGATACGACGGTGTATGTTACCAACACGGGCAGGCGGTATCACCGGGAGAACTGTGCTTCCCTGCGCCGTTCCCGTATCCCCATAAGCCTGGGGGAAGCGGTCCGGTCCGGGTATGGACCCTGTTCCATCTGCAAGCCCGCCGGTCTTTCCGAAAACGCCCTGGTCCCCGGGGAAAGCAGGCCGCCCCTGTACCGGGTAAACACGGCGGGGCTTGCCCTTTCCGCGGAGGCGGCGCTGCCCCGGATGGTTCCGGCGGAGGTGATAGATCACGTGGACGGGGATACGGTACGGGTGCGGATCCCCCATGCCCCGGAGCAGGTGGGAGCGGTAGAGACTATCCGGCTCATCGGGGTTGATACCCCGGAGACGGTTCACCCGTCCAGGCCGGTGGAACGTTTCGGCCGGGAGGCCAGCGATTTTACCCGGCGCGGGCTTTTGGGCAAGTCCGTGTACCTGGCCTTTGATTGGGACCTGCGGGATCGTTACGGCCGGCTTTTGGCCTATATCTACACCGGGGAGGGCCGCTGTTTCAACGCCCTCATTATCCGGGAGGGTTACGGTTTTGCCTATACCCGGTTCCCCTTTCAATTTATGGAAGAATTCCGCAGTCTGGAACAGGAGGCCCGCGCTGAAAAGCGGGGCCTCTGGAATGACGATTCGTTGTGAAGGGTTGATACTCCGCCGGATGCGCCTGAAGGATGACAGCCGCGGAGATAGGGGAATTGTTCGTGAGGGCGGGGCTTCGGTTCGTCCCGGCTGTATGGGGGTAAGCGGCTGTCCGCGTGGGCTCAATTTGGCCCGTGGCGCAGGGGTTTTGTCTGTCCGGGGCGGATCTGTCCCTGTGGGCGTCTTCGGTTGGGACAGTAAGGGCGGCTGGCGCAGGGACCGGGGCGGGTTTCCGGGTTTTAGCCGGGCGCGCGGGGCAAATGGAGGGGAAAATTGGGGGGAAAAGCGGGGTTGGCGGCCGATTTCCCACTTTGGGGCCTGACCCCATAGCTCCAAACCCCGCCGCCCCAGGCCGCCTTCTCTTCTCCAGCCGGCACTTCCTCCGCCAACTCAGGCTCCCCGTCCAGAATCCGCGACCAATACCGGTCCCCCCAGATGTGCCCGATCCGTCCGTCCAGCCGGTTGTACCGCTGGGCAAAGGTCTGCTTCAGCCACTGCATGATCGCCGGAAGTTCCAGCCCGTCCGCCGGCTTAATATAAAACCTCACCCAGTCATCCTCAAGGCGCAGCCCCCGAATCTCGAAATCGAACCGGCTCTTGGTTTCGCGGAACACCCCGGCAAAAAGCGCCAGGGCCTTAAACCGGCGGAAGAGCGGTTCCCGGTTGTTGATACGGGTACGGATATCGTACCACACCCCTTGTTTCAGCATTCGTAATGATCTCATACAAGATATATGCGCTTGACTCATCGTTTTGCTTTAATGAGAGAGCCTTTCCCAAAACCCGGTTGGTTTCGGGAAAGGCTTTGGAAAAAACGGCCCAAAGCCCGTTTTTTCCTCTAAATCTAAGGTTGCTTTCCCAAAAGCTGAAGTTTTGGGAAAGCCT